>NZ_JBDGJU010000005.1:0-177383 GCF_057656735.1 Microbacterium sp. Soil_C_42 | reverse complement strand
GTTGGGCTGTTCGCCCATTAAAGCGGTACGCGAGCTGGGTTTAGAACGTCGTGAGACAGTTCGGTCCCTATCCGCTGCGCGCGTAGGAAGTTTGAGAGGATCTGACCCTAGTACGAGAGGACCGGGTTGGACGAACCTCTGGTGTGCCAGTTGTACTGCCAAGTGCACCGCTGGTTAGCTACGTTCGGGATGGATAACCGCTGAAAGCATCTAAGCGGGAAGCCGGCCTCAAGATGAGACTTCCATACCTTCGGGTGAGAGGCTCCCAGCCAGACTACTGGGTTGATAGGCCAGATGTGGAAGCACGGCAACGTGTGCAGCTGACTGGTACTAATAAGCCGATGACTTGAAAACACCTCCCCCTCCCTTGGAGGGGTGCAGATTGCTCGCGTCCACTGAGTGGTTCCCGATGTACGGTCGGGAACACAACAAAAAAGAGAACTTTCACGTTGTGAAGACTGAAACATCAACAGAGTTTCGGCGGCCATAGCGAGAGGGAAACGCCCGGTCCCATTCCGAACCCGGAAGCTAAGCCTCTCAGCGCCGATGGTACTGCAGGGGGGACCCTGTGGGAGAGTAGGACACCGCCGGACACCCATTCACGGAATGGCCACCCACAACAGGGTGGCCATTCCGCGTTAACACGATGGATTGCCGACGTAGAACGGATCCAGGAGGATCGAAGAATGCCAGAGCAGGAGCCGCGCGACGATCGACGCGCGCCGCGCGAACGATCCACCGGAAAGTCTTCGTCGGGCGGCGCTGATCGCAAGCCCTATGCGAGCCGCGATGGAGACCGCAAGCCCTACGCCAAGCGCGAGGGCGACCGGAAGCCCTACGCGAGCCGCGATGGAGACCGCAAGCCGTACGCGAAGCGTGAGGGCGACCGTCCCTACGCGAAGCGTGAGGGCGACCGTCCCTACGCGAAGCGCGACGGAGATCACAAGCCGTACGCCAAGCGTGACGGCGACCGTCCCTACGCGAAGCGTGACGGCGACCGTCCCTACGCGAAGCGTGCCGGCGACCGTAAGCCGTACGAGAAGCGCGAGGGCGACCGTCCCTACGAGAAGCGTGAGGGCGACCGTCCCTACGCGAAGCGCGACGGCGACCGTAAGCCGTACGAGAAGCGTGACGGCGACCGTAAGCCGTACGAGAAGCGTGACGGCGACCGTAAGCCGTACGAGAAGCGTGACGGCGACCGCAAGCCGTACGAGAAGCGTGACGGCGACCGCAAGCCGTACGAGAAGCGTGACGGCGATCATCCCTACGCGAAGCGCGACGGAGATCACAAGCCGTACGCCAAGCGCGACGGCGATCGTCCGTACGCGAAGCGTGAGGGCGACCGTAAGCCGTACGAGAAGCGTGACGGCGACCGTAAGCCGTACGAGAAGCGTGAGGGCGCCCGTAAGCCGTACGAGAAGCGCGACGGCGACCGCAAGCCGTACGAGAAGCGTGACGGCGACCACAAGCCGTACGAGCGCTCGGCGCGCCCGACGCGCGGGGGAGCGAACCGCCCCGACCGCGCCGTTCGCGAAGGCGAGATCCGCGCCGTCCGCCCCCGGCACGACGACCCGGTCATCCCCGAGGATGTAACCGGCCGTGACTTGCCGCCGGCTGCACGCAACGAGCTGAAGACCCTCAGCAAGGAGAACGCCGAGGAGGTTGCGCGTCACCTCGTGATGGCATCGCAGCTGATCGACGAGGACCCGGCGCTGGCGCACCAGCACGCGCTTTCGGCGTCCCGTCGCGCCGGCCGCATCGCCGTCGTCCGCGAGACGCTCGCCATCACCGCGTATGCGACCGGTGACTTCGCGCTGGCCCTACGCGAACTGCGCACCTACCGGCGGATCTCGGGTCGCGACGACCAGATCGCCCTGATGGTCGACAGCGAGCGGGGTGTCGGCCGTGCCGATCGCGCGCTCGAGGTCGGTCGCGCCGTCGACCGCTCCACGCTCGACACGCCGGTGCGCGTCGAACTGGCGATCGCGATGTCGGGTGCCCGTCTCGACCTCGGCGAGCCCGAGCGCGCGCTGCAGGAGCTCGACATCCCCGAACTCGATCCCGATCGCGCGTTCGAGTGGAGCCCTGCCCTGTTCGCCGCCCGTGCCGCCGTGCTCGACGAGCTCGGCCGCACGGACGAGGCAGCGCAGTGGCAGCGTCGTGCGGTGATCGCGGCAGACGCGATCGACGCGGCATCCGGTCTGGGCGACCTCGAGACCGTCTTCGTCGAGGAGGTCATCGAAGAGGACTTCGAGGACGAGGCTGAGGACGAGGCGGAGACCGAGCAGGACACGTCCGAGGAAGACGGCGCGTCCCAGCCCGAGCCCGAATCCGAGCCCGAATCCCAGCCCGAGCCCGACTCCGTCGATGAGCCCGAACTCGCTGCGGCGGAGCAGGAGGAGATCTCCGTCGCCGACGAGGTCGCCGAGATCCTCGTGGACGCGGGGGTCGACGACGCGACCGGCGACGGCGAGGCCGACCGCTGATGGCGCTCTTCGGGCGGCGGGCTGCGACGCCCGCCCCGCTGGACGGCGTGGACGTCGTGCTGGCCGACCTGGATGGCGTCGTCTATGCGGGCGCCGGCGCCCTGCCGCACGCGGTGGACAGCCTCAACCGCGCCCGGGACGGCCGCTCTCTCGCGTACATCACGAACAACGCTGCGCGCACGGACGCCTCGGTCGCGGCGCATCTGAGCGAGCTCGGGCTGGTGACGACGCCGCGTGACGTCGTCACCAGCCCGCAGGCCGCGATGCGGCTGCTCGCGGAGAAGATCGCGCCCGGATCCACGGTCCTCGTCGTCGGAGGCGACGGCCTCGTGGTCGAGGTCGAGAAGGCCGGCTTCATCGTGACCCGGAGCGCCGACGACGCGCCGTCGGCGGTCGTGCAGGGATTCGCTCCCGAGGTCGGCTGGACTCAGCTTGCTGAGGCGGCCTTCGCGCTCAAGACGCCCGAGGAAGACGGCGGCATCCCGTGGGTGGCGACCAACACGGACTGGACGATCCCGCAGTCTCGTGGCATCGCGCCCGGCAACGGCACGCTGGTCTCCGCCGTGCACACGGCGGTCGGCCGACTCGCGACCGTCGCCGGCAAGCCCGAGGTGCCGATCTTCGAGGAGGCCGTCGCGCGGTTCGAGGCGCAGCATCCGCTGTTCCTGGGTGACCGTCTCGATACCGACATCCTCGGCGCCAACCGTGCCGGCATCCCGTCCGCCCTGGTGCTCACCGGTGTGGATCGTCCGAAGCACGTCCTGGCGGCGCCCGAGAACTCGCGTCCGACCTACATCCTGGGGGACCTCCGCGAACTCCACGAGCCCTACCCCGAGGTGCAGGTGAAAGACGGCGTCACGACCGTGCGCGACGCGCGCGTCGCGATCGACGGCGCCGACATCCGCATCCTGAGCGAGGGCGCCCCCGTCGACCTCGTGCGCGCGGGTGCGGCGGCGATCTGGTCGACCGGACGCGCGATCTTCGGCTTCCGCGTGCCCGAGCGCCTCTACGCGGATCCGTTCCACCGCCCCTGATCCTCGCCGCGGAAAAGCGGGAAGTGTCGGGCTGCCCCCGTATTCTGGGGACATGGATCGAGTCGATGCGCATGAAGACGAGCACGGCGATCTGCTGTCGACCCTCGAGGTGATCGAGGCGCAGCCGCTGGCGACGCGTGCCGAGGCGTACGACACGCTGCACGACACGCTCGCCCGTCGCCTCGAGGCGACCCCCGGCGCCTCGTCATGACGAGCCGCCTCGACGCCGCTCTCGCCGCCCGGGGTCTCGCGCGCTCCCGCACCCACGCCGCGACTCTCATCGCCGATGGGCTCGTGACGGTCGACGGCCGGCCCGTGGTGAAGGCCTCCACTCCGGTCGGCGACCAGAGCCTGATCGAGGTGGCGGTCTCCGACCATTACGTCAGCCGTGCGGCGCACAAGCTCATCGCCGGCCTCGACGCCTTCGAGGTCGACGTCCATG
This sequence comes from Microbacterium sp. Soil_C_42, assembly GCF_057656735.1. NCBI lineage: Bacteria > Bacillati > Actinomycetota > Actinomycetes > Micrococcales > Microbacteriaceae > Microbacterium > Microbacterium sp. Soil_C_42. Next base: position 173,421 of record NZ_JBDGJU010000005.1, on the reverse strand, counting down.
GCCGCGTCGCGCTCGACATGGGCGCATCCACCGGCGGCTTCACCCAGGTGCTGCGCGAGCGCGGCGCCGAGCCGGTGGTCGCCGTCGATGTCGGTCACGGGCAGCTCGCAGCATCCGTCGCCGCCGACACCGGTGTGGTCGCGGTCGAAGGGTTCAACGTCCGCTACATGACCCCTGCTTCGCTCGCCGAGGCGAGCGGCCTCTCCGAGGCGCCCGCGGTGATCACGGGCGACCTGTCGTTCATCTCGCTCACCCATGTCCTTCCCGCGGCGCGGGCGGTCGCAGCATCCGATGCCGATCTCGTGCTCCTGATCAAGCCGCAGTTCGAGGTCGGCCGCACCGCGGTCAAGGGAGGCCTCGTGACCAACCCCGTGCTGCGTGCCGACGCGGTCGCGCGCGTGCTGTGGGCGGCGTGGGACGCGGGCCTCGGCACGTGCGGGTTCGTCACCTCCCCGATCGCGGGGACCCACGGCAATTCCGAGTTCATCGCACACCTCGCGCCGGGGCGGGGGAGCAATCCGACAGAATGGTTGAGCACTGTGAACCGACTGGCGGGGAGCCGATGAACGACGCCGACACCGAGGCCCAGCGCAGCATCCTCGTGGTGGCGCACGCCCACCGCGCCGACACCGTGGCTGCCGCGGAGCGGGTGGTCGCCGCGCTGCGTGCCGCCGGCGCCCGTCCCGTCCTCGCCCTCGACGACGGCGAGGAGCTCGTGCAGGCGGGGCCTTCGCTGGCCGACGTCGCGGTGCTGGGCACCGATGTGCCGGTGACCGAGATCGAACTCGCGATCGTCCTCGGTGGCGACGGAACGATCTTGCGGGCTGCCGAACTCGTCCGCGACGGCAGTGCGCCGGTCCTCGGCATCAACATGGGCCACGTCGGCTTCCTCGCCGAGATCGAGCGCGACGACATGGATGAGGCCGTCCGCCGCGTCATCGCGCGCGAGTACGAGGTCGAGGACCGCATGGCGCTCCAGGTGCGGGTGAAAGACACCGCCGACTCCGTCATCTACGAGACGTGGGCGCTCAACGAAGCGACCGTCGAGAAGGCCAGCCGTGAGCGCCTGCTCGAGGTCGTCGTCGAGATCGACGGCCGGCCGCTGTCGACGTTCGGCTGCGACGGAATGGTCGTCTCGACGCCCACCGGGTCGACCGCCTACAACTTCTCCGCCGGCGGGCCGGTGATCTGGCCGACGGTCGAGGCGATCGCTGTGGTGCCGCTGTCGGCCCACGCGCTCTTCGCCAAGCCCCTCGTGGTCGGCCCCGAGCACTCCGTGGCCATCGAGGTGCTCGAGCGCACCAACGGCACCGGCATCCTGTGGTGCGACGGGCGCCGATCGCACGACCTGCCCCCGGGCGCGCGCGTCGTGGTGAGGCGGTCCGATCGCCCCGTGCGTCTCGCGCGCCTGCACCCCGCCCAGTTCACCGATCGTCTGGTGCGCAAGTTCCGCCTCCCTGTCGAGGGCTGGCGCGGTCCGGCCGCGATCACGGGCGTCATGCCGACCCAGAAGCCGGCGAGGGATGCCGCGACCGCCGTCGACGTCGAGATCGACGTGGTCGGCAGCGAGGTGGCCCCGTGATCGAGGAGATGCGCCTGCGCGACCTCGGTGTGATCGCCGAGGCGACGCTGCCGATCGGTGCCGGCTTCACGGCGATCACCGGTGAGACCGGTGCCGGCAAGACGATGGTCGTGACAGGACTCGGGCTGCTGCTCGGCCAGCGCGCAGACTCCGGCGCCGTGCGCGCGGGCGCCGCGCAGGCGACGGTGGACGGCGTGTGGATCGTCCCCGAGGACGGACCGGTGGCCGCGCGCGTGCGCGAGGCCGGTGGTGATGTCGAGCCCATCGGCGGTGGTCGTGCCGAGCTGTACATCGGGCGGTCGATCTCGAGCGAGGGGCGCGGGCGGGCGTCCGTCGGCGGCCGCGCCGCACCTGCCGGAGTGCTCGCCGACCTCGCCGACGAGCTGGTGGTCGTGCACGGGCAGTCCGATCAGCTGCGACTGCGATCCGCGGCCGCACAGCGTGACGCGCTGGATCGGTTCGGCGGCGAGGCCGTGCACATCGCACGCGACGCGTACCGCCGTGCGTTCGAGCACTGGCGTGCGATCGACCGCGAGCTGTCGCAGCTCACCGACGACCGCGACGCGCGCGCTCGCGAGGCCGAAGCCCTGCGAAACCAGCTCGCCGAGATCGAGCAGGCCGCGCCCGAATCCGGCGAGGACGCCGAGCTGGCGACGCGCGCGGAGCGCCTGGCGAACGCCGAGGAGCTCCGGCTCGCCGCCGCGACCGCGCATGACGGCCTCTCCGGTGACGGCGACGAACCCGATGCCGGGGCGCTGCTCGCCGAGGCGCGTCGCGCCCTCGAGCGCGTGCACGACCCCGTGCTGGCCGAGCTCGGCGGGCAGCTCGCCGACGTCGGCTACCGGGTCGCCGACATCGCGGCAGCGCTCGCGGGCTACCTCGCCGACCTCGACGAGTCGGGGCCGCACGAGCTCGCCGCGGTCGAAGAGCGCCGCGCCGTGCTCGCCGGCCTGGTCCGTGCGCACGGCACCCTCGACGCCGCGATCGAACTGCTCGACACCGGCTCATCCCGCCTCGCGGAACTCGACGACGACTCCGATCGGATTGACAGGCTGACGGCGGAGCGGGATGCCGCGGCATCCGTTCTCGATGAGGCCGCCGCCGTGCTCACCGCGGCGCGCACCGAGGCAGCCGCCAGGCTGGGTGCCGCCGTGAGCACAGAGCTGCGCGCGCTCGCGATGCCGGACGCGCGCCTCGAGGTCGCCGTCACGGCGGGCACCGAGTCCGCGTCAGGGCGCGACGACGTCGCCATCCTGCTGGCGCCGCACCCGGGCGCCGAGCCGCGGGCCGTCTCGCGAGGCGCGAGCGGTGGTGAGCTCAGCCGCGTCATGCTCGCGATCGAGGTCGTCATCGCCGCCGTCGACCCCGTCCCGACATTCGTGTTCGACGAGGTCGATGCCGGCATCGGCGGAGCCGCCGCGATCGAGGTGGGCCGGCGCCTCGCGCGCCTGTCGGAGTCGTCGCAGGTGATCGCGGTCACCCACCTCGCGCAGGTCGCGGCGTTCGCTGAGAACCACCTCACGGTGGTGAAGGCGAACGACGGCTCGGTCACGGCATCCGACGTCCGCCGCCTGGACGGCGCCGACCGCGAGGCCGAGATGGCGCGCCTGCTGTCGGGCATGCCCGACTCGGACGCCGCCCTCACCCACGCACGCGAGCTGCTCAGCCTTCGCACCGAGGTCGACTGAGCGCGCGGCCTCCGCGTGTCCTCAGCTTCTGCGAAGCTCATCGAAACACTGCCTGATAGGATAAAAGCCCGTGATGCAGACTTCTGATTCTTTCCGCGGCGACACTTCGAACGACACCACCAAGCACATCTTCGTGACCGGTGGTGTCGTTTCCTCGTTGGGCAAGGGTCTCACCGCGGCCAGCCTCGGAAACCTCCTCACCGCCCGCGGACTGCGTGTCGTGATGCAGAAGCTCGACCCGTATCTGAACGTCGATCCGGGCACGATGAACCCGTTCCAGCACGGCGAGGTCTTCGTGACCGACGACGGCGCCGAGACCGACCTCGACATCGGGCACTACGAGCGCTTCCTCGACATCGAGCTGAGCCAGGCGGCCAACGTGACCACCGGCCAGATCTACTCGCAGGTGATCGCGAAGGAGCGCCGGGGCGAGTACCTCGGCGACACCGTGCAGGTGATCCCGCACATCACCGATGAGATCAAGCGCCGTATGCGCCTCCAGGCCGACGAGACGCCCCGGCCCGACGTGATCATCACCGAGATCGGCGGCACGGTCGGCGACATCGAGTCGCAGCCGTTCATCGAGTCGGCGCGTCAGATCCGCCACGAGCTCGGCCGCAACAACGTCTTCTTCGTGCACGTGTCGCTCGTGCCCTTCATGGGCGCGTCGGGGGAGCAGAAGACCAAGCCCACCCAGCACTCCGTCGCGACGCTGCGCTCGATCGGCATCCAGCCCGATGCGCTGGTGCTGCGCAGCGACCGTCCGGTCACCGAGGCGAACAAGCGCAAGATCGCACTCATGTGCGACGTCGACGAGGGCGCCGTCGTGAACGCGGTCGACGTGCCGAGCATCTACGACATCCCCTCGATGCTCAACGAGCAGGGCCTCGACGAGTACATCGTCCGTGCGCTGGGCCTGTCGAAGGCCGCGGACGTCGACTGGTCGCGCTGGCAGCGCGTGCTGAACGCCGTGCACAATCCCAAGCACGAGGTCACCATCGGCCTGGTCGGCAAGTACATCGACCTGCCGGACGCCTACCTCTCGGTCACCGAGGCGCTCAAGGCGGGCGGGTTCGCGCAGGAGACGCACGTCAACATCCGCTGGATCCCCTCGGACGAGTGCGAGACGCCCGAGGGCGCCGCCAAAGCGCTCGGTCCGCTCGACGGCATCGTGATCCCCGGCGGCTTCGGCATCCGCGGCATCGAGGGCAAGATCGGAGCGCTGAAGTTCGCGCGCGAGCAGGGCATCCCGACGCTCGGCATCTGCCTCGGTCTGCAGTGCATCGTCATCGAGTACGCCCGTCACGTCGCCGGGATCGAGGATGCCTCGTCGAGCGAGTTCGACCCCGACACGCAGCATCCTGTCATCGCGACCATGGAGGAGCAGGTCGACATCCTCGACCACGGCGACCTGGGCGGCACGATGCGTCTCGGCCTGTACCCGGCCGACCTCGCGGAGGGTTCGATCGCGGCCGAGGTGTACGGCGCGCAGCGCGCGTCGGAGCGCCACCGCCACCGCTACGAGGTGAACAACCGCTACCGCGACCAGATCGCCGAGGCCGGTCTCGTCTTCTCGGGCATCAATCCTGACCTGAACCTCGTCGAGTACGTCGAGCTGCCGCGCGATGTGCACCCGTACTACATCGCGACGCAGGCGCACCCCGAGCTGCGCTCTCGTCCGACGGACGCCAACCCGCTCTTCCGCGGTCTCGTCGGCGCGGCGCTCGAGCGGCACCGCTCGAGCGAGCTGTTCGAGGTCGAGAACGACTGACGTGGCGGAGGAACTCCTCGCCGACGAGCCGGTCGACGCCACCATCCTCGACAGCGACCTGGTCTACGAGGGGCGGGTGTGGGACGTGCGCAGCGACACCGTCGCATACGGCGACGGGCAGATCGTGCGCCAGTACGTCGATCATCCCGGTGCGGCCGCGGTCGTGGCGGTGGACGACGAGGGGCGGGTGCTGCTGATCCAGCAGTACCGGCACCCGATCCGCCACCGCGACTGGGAGATCCCGGCCGGCCTGCTCGACATGGCCGGCGAGACGCCGCTCGAGACCGCCCGACGTGAGCTCGCCGAGGAGGTCGACCTCGTCGCCTCGTCGTGGGAGCCGCTCGTGAGCATCTTCACCACTCCCGGTGGAAACGACGAGATCGTCCACCTGTTCCTCGCACGCGGCCTCACCCCCGCGAGCGAGGTGCACGCGCGCGAGGACGAGGAGGCCGACATCCGCCTCGAGTGGCTGCCGCTCGCCGACGCTGTCGCCGGAGTGCTCGCGGGGCGGCTGCGCAACGGCATCCTCGCGGTGGGTCTGCTCGCCGCGGCCGAGCGCCTTCGCCAGGCCGACGCCGCGGGAGCCTGACGAACCCTCCGGAGTTCGCCGGCGGGCCGGCCGGACGTGAGACCCTCGTGGCAGGAGGCGCCTGACATGCAGATCGATCGAGCGATGGACTCGTACCTGCGCCACGTCGCGATCGAGCGCGGCCTGTCGGAGAACACCGTCGCGGCGTACCGGCGCGACCTCGCCGGCTACGCCGACTGGCTGCGCGATCAGCACATCGACGACACCGCCGCGGTCACCTCGGTGACTCTGGCGAGCTTCATCGCCGACCGCGCCGCGACCCAGCCGCCGATGGCCGCCTCGTCGCTGGCGCGGCTGCAGTCCTCGGTGAGGGGGCTGCACCGCTTCCTCGCCCGCGAGGGCATCGAGCCGGCCGACCCGTCCTCGCACCTGCGCCCGCCGAAGCAGCCACGACGGCTGCCCAAGGCGCTCACGATCGAGCAGGTGGAGAGCCTGCTGGATGCCTCGGGGCCCGCGCCGGCGACCGAGGCCGACGCGTCCGGCAACGGGGGTGCAGCGGCGGGCGATCTGCTCGGCATGCGCGACCGTGCGCTGCTCGAGCTGCTGTACGCCACCGGTGCGCGCGTGTCGGAGATCGTGCAGCTCGACGTGGACGATGCGGCGCACGGCGACGTGCTGCGCGTGCGGGGCAAGGGATCGAAGGAGCGCATCGTGCCGGTCGGATCGTACGCGCGCGCCGCCGTGGACGCCTACCTGACCCGCGCGCGGCCCGAGCTCTCGCACCGTGGCCGGTCGACGCCGAAGCTCTTCCTCGGCGCCCGCGGAGCACCGCTGTCGCGGCAGAGCGCCTGGCTGATCATCCAGTCGGCGGCCGAGCGCGCCCACCTCACCGCGCACGTGTCTCCCCACACCCTGCGGCACTCGTTCGCGACCCATCTCCTGCAGGGCGGCGCCGACGTGCGCGTCGTCCAGGAGCTGCTGGGCCATGCCTCCGTCGCGACCACCCAGATCTACACCTACGTGTCGGTCGATGCGCTCCGCGACGTGTACGCCACCTCCCATCCGCGCGCGCGGTGACGCCATCCGCGCGCGCGGTGACGCCATCCGCGCGCGCGGTGACGCGCCGTTGCGGCGGCCCCGCCCGCCGCGCCGCAGGCGTTCCGGGGCGGGGCGTGACTAGAATCGGTGGACACGAAGCATGTAGGCGGGAGCATTGGTGGCGGGCAAGGCACAGGCGGCGACGAAGGCCGCCACGGGGGATACACCGATCGGACCCACCGGTCGTCCCTATCAGGGCTTCCCCACCCCGCCGAAGCTCGACGGTCACGGCCCCGCCCGCATCATCGCGCTGTGCAACCAGAAGGGCGGCGTCGGCAAGACGACGACCACCATCAACCTCGCGGCCGCCCTCGCCGGCTATGGCCGCAAGGTGCTCGCGGTCGACTTCGACCCGCAGGGCGCGCTGTCGGCGGGTCTCGGCATCCAGACCCACGAGATCCCGACGATCTACGACCTGCTGCTCGACGGCAAGCGCGACCCGCACGAGGTCATCGTGCACACGCGCGTCGACAACCTCGACGTGATCCCCGCGAACATCGACCTCTCGGCGGCCGAGGTGCACCTCGTCAACGAGGTCGCTCGCGAGCAGACCCTGTCGCGGACGCTGCGCAAGGTCACGGGCGACTACGACGTGATCCTCATCGACTGCCAGCCGTCGCTGGGCCTGCTGACGGTCAACGCCCTCACCGCGAGCCACGGTGTCGTCATCCCGCTCGAGTGCGAGTTCTTCGCCCTCCGCGGCGTCGCGATGCTCATCGAGACGATCGACAAGGTGCGAGACCGCCTCAACCCCACCATCACGCTTGACGGCGTGCTCGCCACGATGTACGACGCGCGCACGCTCCACTCGCGCGAGGTGCTCGAGCGCGTGGTCGACGCCTTCGGCGACGACGTCCTGGAGACCGTCATCGGCCGCACCGTCAAGTTCCCGGATGCCTCCGTCTCGGGCATGCCGATCACCGAGTTCGCGCCGGAGCACGCCGCCGCGCAGGCCTACCTGCGGCTGGCGCGGGAGCTGGTCGCCCGTGGCGCCGTCGCCTGATCAGGATTCCGGGTTCCGGGTCGCTCTCACCAACTTCGACGGGCCGTTCGACCTCCTGCTCACCCTGATCTCGAAGCACGAGCTCGACATCACCGAGGTGTCTCTGTCGCTCGTGACCAACGATTTCATCGCGTATCTCCGCGAGCTGGGTCCGGGCGAGGAGCTGGACGAGGCATCCGAGTTCCTCGTCGTCGCCGCGACCCTGCTCGACATGAAGGTCGCGGGGCTGCTGCCGCAGGGCGAGCTCGTCGACGCCGAGTCGGTCGCGCTGCTCGAGGCGCGGGATCTGCTGTTCGCGCGACTGCTCCAGTACCGCGCGTTCAAGGAGGTGTCGTCCTGGTTCGAGCGGTGCCTGCGCCGTGAGGCAGTGCGGCACACGCGTTCCGTGCGCCTCGACGAGAAGTACCGCACCGCCGTTCCGGAGCTCGTGTGGTCGCTCACCGTCGACGATTTCGCCGCGCTCGCGCTGCTGGCGATGACGCCGAAGGAGATCCCGCGCATCGGGTTCGACCACCTGCACGCACCGCTGGTGAGCATCCGCGAGCAGGCCGCCATCGTCGTGACCCTGCTGCGCGACGCCGGATCCCTGACGTTCCGCGAGCTCATCGCGGGTGTCGGCCAACCGGGTGTGGTGGTCGCCCGATTCCTCTCGGTGCTGGAGCTGTACCGCCACGCCGCCCTGTCCTTCGAACAGCTCGAGCCGCTCGGCGAGCTGACCCTCCGCTGGAGCGCACAGCGCTGGAGCGACGAGAACCTCGCCACCCTGGGAGCCGACTATGACCGATGATGCTTCGACCGACGGCCCGCCCGTCGTGACGGTGACCGATGTGGCGCGGCGGCTGGAGGCGATCCTGCTGATCGTCGAGGAACCGCAGAGTCTCGTGAGCCTCGCGGCCGCCGTCGGCGCACCGGTGCCCGCAGTGCGCCAGGCGATCGAGACCCTCGTCGACGACTACGACGGCAAGTCCGGCGGGCCGGTGCGCGGGTTCGAGCTCCGCGAGGTCGGCGGCGGCTGGCGTCTCTATGTGCGCGAGGAGCTCGACGACCTCGTCAGCGAGTACGTCGGCGGGCAGGCGCCGTCGCGCCTCTCACAGGCGGCGCTGGAGACCCTCGCGGTCATCGCCTACAAGCAGCCGGTGACCCGCAGCCAGGTCGCGTCCATCCGTGCCGTCAACGTCGATTCGGTCGTGCGCACCCTGCTGGCGCGCGGGCTCATCGCCGAGCTCTTCGCGGATGCCGAGACCGGCGCGATCAACTACGGCACCACCGATGCGCTGCTCGTGCATCTGGGCATCAACTCGCTGGACGAACTGCCGCACATCTCGCCGCTGCTGGACGGTGCCGATGAGGTGTCGAGGGCGGACGATGCCGGCGACGATCTGGACGAAGGAGTGCGTCGATGACCGGGGGAGCGGAATCCACTGAAGGAGTGCGCCTGCAGAAGGCGCTCGCGAACGCGGGGGTCGCGTCGCGTCGTGTCGCCGAGCAGCTCATCGTCGAGGGGCGCGTGCGCGTGAACGGCGCCGTCGTGACAGAGCTGGGCTCACGCGTCGACCCCGAGAACGACTTGGTCGACGTCGACGGCACGGCCGTGCAGTTCGATCAGTCCAAGCGGTATGTCATGCTCAACAAGCCCACGGGCGTGGTGAGCTCGATGAAGGACGATCGCGGCCGCCCGGACCTCCGCAGCTTCACCAAGGACTGGGATGAGCGCCTGTACAACGTGGGGCGATTGGATGCCGAGACCAGCGGCCTGCTCGTGCTCACGAACGACGGCGAGCTCGCGCACGTGCTGGCGCACCCGTCGTTCGGCGTCACCAAGGTCTACATCGCCAAGGTCGACGGGCGTGTGACGCCGCAGACCATCCAGCAGCTTCTGCGCGGCGTCGACCTGGAGGACGGCCCGATCGCCGCCGACAAGGCACGGCTGCTGTCGTCCTCGGCCGAGGGCGGCGGCTCGCTCGTCGAGCTCACGCTCCACTCGGGGCGCAACCGCATCGTGCGCCGCATGATGGCCGAGGTCGGGCATCCGGTCGTCGAACTCGTGCGCCGGCAGTTCGGGCCGCTCCACCTGGGAACGCTGCCAGCCGGGCGTGCCCGGGAGTTGACTAAAGTGGAGCGGGGCGCTCTGCTGACTCTTTCGCGCCAAGCCGCAGGTCAACAGGAGGATTAAGTGACAGCGACCTCCCTTGCTCCGCGCGTGCAGGGCACGGTGCGCATCGTCGGCACCGGCCTCCTCGGCGCGAGCATCGGCCACGCGCTCAGCGCGCGCGGGATAGATGTCGCGCTGGACGACACGTCCCCCGCCCAGCTGCGTCTCGCGATCGACTACGGCGCCGGCCGCCGTGCGGCCGACGACGACGCGCCGTCGCTCGTCGTCGTCGCGGTGCCGCCCGATGTCACGGCCGACGTCATCCAGCGGGAACTCGAACGCCACCCGCACGCTGTCGTGACGGATGTCGCGAGCGTCAAGCTCGAGCCGTTGCGCACTCTGCGCGAGCGCGGTGTGGACCTCACGCACTACATCGGCTCGCACCCGCTGGCTGGACGCGAGCGCGGGGGAGCGATCTCCGCCCGCTCCGACATCTTCGTCGGGCGCCCGTGGGTGGTGTGCCGCGACGAGGAGACGCCGTCGGCCGATCTGGCCCTCGTCGAGGCCCTCGCGCTCGACCTCGGTGCGACGCCGATCGAGATGACCCCGGAGGACCACGACCGCGGCGTCGCGCTCGTCTCGCACGTGCCCCAGCTGGTCGCCAGTCTGCTCGCCGGGCGTTTCGTCGACGCGCCCGACGGCTCGCTGCGGCTCGCGGGTCAGGGCGTGCGCGACACCACTCGCATCGCGGCATCCGCTCCCGAGCTCTGGGTGCAGATCCTCGGCGCGAACGCGGCACCCGTCGTCGACGTGCTCGACCTGATCGCGGCCGACCTCACCGCCGTCGCCGACGCCCTGCGCGAGCCCGACGCCCCGGGTGCGCGCCGTGCCGTCGCGGACACGATCCGCCGCGGCAACGACGGTGTCGAGCGCCTGCCCGGCAAGCACGGCCAGAACCGCCGCTTCGAGACGGTCGTCGTGATGGTCGACGACACCCCCGGCCAGCTCGGGCGACTGTTCGGTGAGCTCGGGGATCTCGACGTGAACGTGGAAGACCTGCGCCTGGAGCATTCGCCTGGCGCCCAGTTCGGCCTCGCCGAGATCAGCGTCGTCCCCAGCGCCGTGCGCCGGGCGATCGACGGTCTCGAGTCGCGCGGCTGGAAGATTGCGAGCACCACCAATGACTGACCCCGTGAGCACCACGCCGGGGCACGACCCCGTCGTCGTCGCGATCGACGGCCCCGCCGGCAGCGGCAAATCCAGTGTCTCCAAGCAGGTCGCCCGGCGTCTCGGCTACGGCTACCTCGACACCGGAGCGGCCTACCGTGCTCTGGCGTGGCACGCGCTCGAGCGCGGCATCGACACATCGGACGAGGCATCCGTCCTCGATGTCTCGGGTGATTTCGACTACGCGATCTCGCTCGATCCCGACGCCTACTGGGTGCGCGTGGGGCAGGCCGATGTGACCGACGCGATCCGCGAGCCTCGCGTGTCGGACGCCGTCAGCGGCGTCGCGCGCGTTCCCGCGGTGCGGCAGTCGGTGAACGCGCTGTTCCGTGCGCTCGTGGCCCGTTCCGGGCGCCCGGGCGTCGTCGTCGAAGGGCGCGACATCACGACGGTCGTCGCCCCCGACGCCCCCGTGCGCATCCTCCTCACTGCCGCGCCGGAGATCCGCGCGGCGCGCCGCAGCGCGGAACTCGCGACGCAGGATGCCGCGACCGTCGCCGCCGCACTCCACCAGCGCGACGCCTCCGACTCGGCCGTCGTCGACTTCCTCACCGCCGCACCCGGCGTCGAGGTCGTCGACTCGACCCCCCTCGATTTCGACCAGACCGTGGACGCCGTGCTCGGCGTGATCCAGGCCGCGCTGAGCGCGCCGGCGGTCGACCCACTGCAGACAGGAGCCTGAGATGGCCGCTGATGACAATGCCGACTTCGACGAGTTCGAAGCAGGCGACGACAACCTCGCCGAGAACCTCGCGGACCTCGACGACGAGCTCGCCGAGCAGCGGGCCGTCGCCCTGCGCGTCGGCCTCGACGACTACGACCTCGACGACGAAGACGCGGCGCTGCTCGCGGGCATCGTCCGCGGCGAGGACGGCATCGAGTTCCTGCCGGCGCTCCCGGTCATCGCGATCGTGGGTCGCCCGAACGTCGGCAAGTCCGCGCTGGTGAACCGCATCCTCGGCCGCCGCGAGGCCGTCGTCGAGGACACCCCCGGTGTCACGCGCGACCGCGTCACGTACAAGGCCGAGTGGATGGACCGCCGCTTCACGCTCGTCGACACCGGCGGGTGGGAGCCCGACGCCCGCGGCATCGACCGCTCGGTGGCCGCGCAGGCCGAGGTCGCCATCGACCTGTCGGACGTCGTGCTCTTCGTCGTCGATGCGATGGTCGGCGCCACCGCGACCGACGAGCACGTCGTGCGACTGCTCCGCAAGGCGAACAAGCCCGTCTTCCTCGTCGCCAACAAGATCGACGACGCCCGCCAGGAGCCCGAGGCCGCGGCGCTCTGGAACCTCGGCCTCGATCAGCCGTGGCCGGTCTCGGCCATCCACGGCCGTGGCGTCGCGGACCTCCTCGACGAGGTCGTGAAGGTCATGCCCGACGTGTCGGCCGTGGCCAAGGCCGAGATCGGCGGCCCGCGCCGCGTCGCGATCCTCGGCCGCCCGAACGTCGGCAAGTCGTCGCTGCTCAACAAGGCCGCCGGCGAGGAGCGCGTCGTCGTCAACGAGCTCGCCGGCACCACGCGTGACCCCGTCGACGAGATCGTCGAGCTCGGGGGCAAGCTGTGGCGCTTCGTCGACACGGCCGGCATCCGCCGTCGCGTGCACCTGCAGCAGGGCGCCGACTTCTACGCCTCGCTGCGCACGTCGGCTGCCCTCGAGAAGGCCGAGGTCGCGATCGTCGTGATCGACGTGACCCAGCCGATCAGCGTGCAGGACCTCAACATCATCGACCTCGTCCTCGAGTCGGGTCGTGCGCTCGTGATCGCCTACAACAAGTGGGATCGCCTCAACGACGACGACATGGACGGCCAGGACCGCCGCCGCTACCTCGAACGCGAGATCGAGCAGGACCTCGCGCACGTCCAGTGGGCGCCCCGCGTCAACATCTCGGCGCGCACCGGTCGCCACCTCGACAAGCTCGTTCCGGCGCTCGAGACGGCCCTCGAGTCGTGGGATCAGCGGATCCCGACGGGGAAGTTCAACGCGTTCCTCACCGAACTCATCGCCGAGCACCCGCACCCGCTGCGCGGCGGAAAGCAGCCGCGCATCCTGTTCGGCACACAGGCCTCGACGCGCCCGCCGACCTTCGTGCTGTTCACGACCGGCTTCCTCGACCCGGGCTACCGCCGCTTCATCCAGCGGCGGCTGCGCGAGCTGTACGGCTTCGAGGGCTCGCCGATCGTGATCAACATGCGCGTGCGCGAGCGTCGCCAGCGCTGACGGACCTCGAGATGGCGGATGCCTCGCCCCGAGGCATCCGCCATTCGCTCATGACTGCGCGCCGTGGCGATGCAGCGCGGGGCGCACCATCGCGGTCGCGTCGGGCGCGGCGAAGCCGAACTGCCGGTACAGGCCGTGCGCATCGCCGGTGAACAGGGTCCAGCGCATGTCGGCGCCGGGGCCGTCGTCGATCATGAGGCGGACGAGGCGCTTGCCGAGTCCCTGCCTGCGGTGCGCGTCGACGACGAAGACATCGGCGAGGTAGGCGAACCCGACGCCGTCCGAGACTGCTCGGGCGAAGCCGACCAGCTCGCCGGTCGGGCGGTGGTAGGCGGCGACCACCCGCCAGGCGTTGTCGATCTGCGTCTCGACCTGCTCGCGCGTGCGCCAGCCTCCCCAGTACGCCTCGGTCGAAAGCCAGGCCCACACGGCGTCTCGCTGGATGCGGGCCGGGTCGTCGTCGAGTTCGTAATCCATGCATCCCATTGTGGCGAGTCCCCAGGTGACGCCGGCGGGGCCGATTCGGCGTTCGCGGCCCGCTCGTGTGACAGGCTGGCAGGGTGACCATCGAGCCTGCCGCCCCCGGTGAGCCGCGCCGTCCGCACGGACCCCGCGACCCCGGGGACGCGTGGGTCGTGGCGCCGACGGGGGAGCGCTACTGGGGCCGGTTCGGGGCCGCGGGCCTGCTCGCGGTCGACGCGGAACGGGGCGTGCTGCTGCAGCATCGCGTCTCGTGGAGCCACTTCGGCGACACGTGGGCACTGCCCGGCGGCGCGCGCCACGAGGGCGAGTCGGCCGGCGACGGCGCGCTGCGCGAGGCCGCCGAGGAGGCCGGTGTGCCGGATGCCGCGGTGCAGCCCCGAGTGCTCAGCGTCTTCGATCTCGGCTACTGGAGCTACACCACCGTCGTGGGCGACGTGGTGGTGCCGTTCCAGCCCACCATCAGCGACCCCGAGAGCCGCGAGCTCGCCTGGGTGCCCATCGGCGAGGTCGCCCAGTACCCGTTGCACCCCGGGTTCGCGGCCTCGTGGGAGAACCTGCGCGGCCTGCTCAGCGTGCGGCCGGCGGTCATCGTCGACATCGCGAACGTCATGGGCTCTGTGCCCGACGGCTGGTGGCGCGACCGCCCGGGCGCGGCTTCCCGCCTGATCGCGCGGGTCGCCGACCTCGCCGCGCACGGTGTGCCGGCGTCCGCGTTGGAGATGGCCGAGCAGACCTGGTACCCGGAGTGGACCGCGGTCGTCGAGGGTCAGGCGCGCGGGGTGGACGCCGCCGCGGGCGTCGAGATGGTGCGGGCCGAGGCATCCGGTGACGACGCCATCGTCGCGTCGGCGCAGCGAGCCGTCGCCGCAGGTCGTGTCGTGACGGTGGTCACGAGCGACCGTGGGCTCGCCGAGCGGGTGAGGGATGCCGGAGCCGCCGTCCGCGGCGTACGCTGGCTGCTGGACCTGCTCGACGCCTGACGCGAGCCACGCGCTCGCCGCGCCGCGGCACCTGCGGTATCGCGGCCGGTCGCGAGGATGCGGTATCTCCGCGGCTGCTCGGAGGCTCTCACATGACGTCAGGGCCGGACGCCGGAGACGGGAGCGCTTCGGACCCTGCGTGGATGCACCATCGGCCCTGGCGCGGAGGACGGGACGTGCCATGGGCGGTGGCGGCAGCAGGAAGCCGAAGCCGGGAGTCGTCGGCGAGTGCGGTCGCGCGGCGCTCGCCGTGACCGTGGTGCTCCTGCTGTCCGGATGTGCGGCGGACGTCGCCGACTCGGGACCGGAACCGACCGCCGTGCCCTCCACGCAGCCGACGATCGGTGGCGGCGATGAGGGAGACGGGGAGGGGGAGCCCGGTGCCGAGCCCTCGGCCGAGCCCTCGGCCGAGCCCACGGAAGGCGGCGGCCAGGTCGGGCCCGGCCTGCCGACAGCGGGGCCGACGCCGGAGCCCGGAGCCTCGCCCGGATCCGACGCTGCGGTCGCGCGATTCCAGGAACGATGCGAGGCGGGCGTCGAGGAGTGGCGCGAGGGGAAGGTGGACTACCCCAGCGATCTCTCCGTGCCCGTGGACGGCGCGGTGAACTACAACGCCGCCCTCGACGTCCGTTCCGAGCCGCTGCCGGCCGACGAGGTCGTCGACGTCGGCGACGGGGCCGCGGTGAGCGAGGAAGTTCTGGTGAAGTGCACGGTCGCGGCCAGGCTGACCGCTGTAGGCGATGCGCTGAGCGTGGCGGAGGAGCCGACCGAGTCGGTCGGAGGATGGATCGTGCAGGAGTTCAGCCCGAAGGGAGTCGTCGAGTGGTCCTGGACGGTCACCGCTCTGGAGCCGGTCGACCAGCAGCTGCGTCTCGAGCTGCGACCCGCGATCGTCGTGGTAGACGCCGCGGGGGATCCGGGCTACGCCAGTCGCAACCTCGCGTCGTTCACGACCGATGTGACTGTCGAGGCCTCGCTGCTGCACCGCACCGCGTACTGGTTCGAGGTGAACTGGCCGCTCATCGTGATCATCGCGACCGCGGTCGGCGCAGGGACCCTCGCCGTCGTGACCTGGTGGCGCAAGATCCGGCCGCGACGCAAGGCCGGTGTGCGGACCGACGGGGGAGCGACATGATCTCCTCCAGCGACCTCCACGCTGGCCGAGCGGCCGTGGCCGACCGCCGCTGGGCGGACGCGCTGGAGTCGCTCGCGCGCGTCGACGCGCGCGACGGCCTCTCGGGATCCGATCTGCAGCTGCTCGCCACCGCCGCACTGCTGCGTGGTGAACCACGAACCTCGGACGACGCACTCGCCCGCGCCTACGCGGCGCACCTGAGCGATGAGGACACCGCCGGGGCCGCCCGGGCAGCGGGGTGGCTCGCCCTCAACCTGATCGAACAGGGCGACTTCACGAACAGCGTGCTGTGGGCTGCTCGCGCGATGCGGATCGTCGACGCGATGACCGCACCCGGTGCGCTCGCAGGCTTCGTACGTCTGGCGCCGGCCGTCGGTCAGCTCGGCAGCGGGAACGCCGCGGCGGCGGTGCACGCGTTCGAGGAGATCCTCGAACTCGCAGATCGTGAGGACGCCCCCGAGCTCGCCGCCTTCGCAGGGCTCGGCCTCGGCAAGTCGCTCATCGGGGCCGGGGCCGCAGCGGAGGGCCTCGCGCGCCTGGATCGTGCGATGGCCGCGGTCGCCGCAGGTGAGGTCGACCCGCTCCCGACGGGCGTGATCTCGTGCGCTGCCATCTCCGATGCTCTGCTGGCCTTCGACCTGGGCCGCGCACGTGCCTGGACGGCGGTGCTCGACCGGTGGTGCGGCGAGCAGCCCCAGCTGGTGGCATTCAGTGGCCAATGCCGCGCCCTCGACGCCGCGCTCCTCCTCGTGCGCGGGGCGTGGGCCGAGGCGGCCACCGCCGTGGAGCTCGCCCTGTCACGCTTTCGTGCGGGGGACTACCGGGCGGTCTGGGGCGCGCCGTATCAGCTCGCCGAGCTGTCCCGTCTCCGCGGCGCATTCCACTCGGCGGAGGAGTCCTACCGGCGGGCAGGGGAATCGGGATGGGAACCGCAGCCCGGCGCGTCCTTGCTGCATCTCGCGCTCGGACGCACCGCGCGCGCTCAGGAGGAGATCCGCCGAAGCGCGGCGGGCGTGGACCCTGTCACCCGCCGGCATCTGCTGCCCGCGCTCATCGAGATCGAAGTCGCCGCCGGCGATTGCGGAGCCGCCCGTCGCGCGCTCGAGGAGCTCCGCGATCCGCGCCGCGTGATCCTCACGCCGATGCTCGACGCCACCGTGGCGACCGCCGAGGCGCGGGTGCTGCTCAGCGAGGGGCGCGCCACAGACGCCGCGGACGCCGCGCGCAGAGCCGTACGCGCGTGGGGGGAGGTGGGTGCCCCGTACGAAGCCGCGCGCAGCCGCGTGCTCTCGGGGCGCGCGCTCGAGACTCTGGGCCAGGCCGCGGCCGCGCAGGCCGAATTCGAGGCGGCCCGCGCCGTGTTCCTGGCGCTCGGCGCCGCACCGGCCGTCGCCGAGCTCTCGCAGATGACGGGCGATCGCCGCACCGGTGTCCTCACACCGCGCGAGCTGGAGGTGCTGCGGCTGGTGTCCACCGGCCTGACGAACCGCGCCATCGGAACGAAGCTGTCGCTCAGCGAGAAGACCGTGGCGCGTCACCTGGCCAACATCTTCGGAAAGCTGGGCCTGTCGACGAGGGCCGCGGCGACGGCCTATGCCTACGAGAACGGCGTGGTGTGATCCCGTCGCCGCTGCGCGGGACCGGTCGCCTGCACAGAATGACCCATGCGGGCGGTGACCCGAAGATGGGCGTTTCGTCCGACGCGGCCTGCGGGGCGTGACACCTACGGTGGGGCCATGGACGTCCCGCTCATCGCCGGCACGGTCTCGACCGTGGCATTCGCGGTCAGCAATCTGCCGATGCTTGGCAAGGCGCTGCGCACGCGCGATGTCTCGTCGTACAGCGTGTCGAGCCTCGGGATGATCAACGCGGCGAACGTCGTGTACTCGCTGTACGTGTTCAGCCTGCCGATCGGTCCGATCTGGGCGCTGCACACGTTCTACCTGGTGTCGTGCGCCATCATGCTGGTGCTGTGCGCCGGACAGCGTCGTGCAGCCTCCCGCCGGAACCGCCGCGAGGACGCCGTCACTCCTCGCGGCCGCGCAGGCGGTCGATCTCGCGGCGCTCGCGCTTGGTCGGCCGACCCGCGCCGCGGTCGCGCTGCGCCATGATCGGCGTGGGATCGCGCGGGGGAGTGCGGTCCTCCATCGCCGTCGCGACCAGCGGGGCGCCGACGCGCTTGGAGATCGGCTGACGCACGACGAGCATGCGATCGAACCCGTCGATCCGCACCCGTACTTCGTCTCCGGGCTTGACTCCCTGCGCGGCCTTCGCCCGCTCGCCGTTCACCCGCACATGGCCTGCTCGGCAGGCCGTCGTCGCGGCGGAGCGGGTCTTGTAGATCCGGATCGCCCACAGCCAGGCGTCCACGCGCACGGGCTTGCCCGGGGTCGCAGCATCCATCAGGGAATCACCGCCGGCGTCGGCGCCGTCTGCCGCGCCCGCACGCTCACCAGCACGCCCGCCGCGATGAGCCCCTGGCCGAGGCAGTAGGTGAGCATGACGAGCGGGCTCGTCCAGTCGGGCATGGCATCGGGGGTGAACAGGCGGAACGCCAGCACCGAGTCCGACGTGAGGAAGAACACGCCGCCCCACACGATGAGCGGACGGCAGCGCGACGCGGCGAAGGCGGTGCCGCCGAGCACCAGTCCGTAGATCGCCACGGCGACGGCGAGCCCGCCGAGGTGCGGCCACAGCACGGCGAGCAGCACCACCCACCACACGGCATAGACGGCGGCCCAGAGCGGGACGCGGCGCACGGCGAGCTTCCGCCAGAAGAGCCAGATGTAGCAGAGGTGCGCGAGGCCGAAGAAGAGCAGCATCATCGGCACCGTCGGCAGCCATCGGACGAACGTGCCGGCCCCGTCGCCGAGCCACGAGAGCACGATGGCGACGATGAGCAGGGTGTGGGTGGGCGTCCAGCGGGCGCCCCACGCGCCCCACACGACCGCAAGGCCGAGAAGCGGCATCAGGGCGAGCTTGGTGGGCGCGGCGACGGCGTCGGAGCCCACCGCGAGCGCCGCGACGTGCACGATCGACACCGCGATGTACGGCACGAACCCGATCCAGAGCCGACGCATGATCCTCCTCGATACGCAGGGCAACCATAATCGTCGCATGACCGATGTGCTGGCCCGGATGGGCCTCGTCGTCGTCGTGCTCGAGGTCGATCGGGTGCGTCGGGAGCCGACGCCGGTGCACTGACGTCTCGGGCTCACCCCGCGAGGTCGAGCGACACGATCGCGAGGTGCGGCTTCGGCCGTGCCACCTCGCGGAAGCCGGCAGCTTTGAACGTCGACAGCACACCATGGAACATGTCGTTGACGGGGATCTTCTTGCCTGCATCGAGGTCGAGCGGATAAGCCTCGATCACCCGCGCTCCGCTTGCACGCGCGTAGTCGATCGCCGCGTCGAGCAGCTTCGCGTTGAGGCCCTGGTTGCGGTGGTCCTTGCGCACGACGAAGCAGCTCACCGACCACACCGAGTCATCGTCCCAGGGCTCCTGCGACGCATCTGTGAAGTTGCGCGTGCGGCCGATCCGCACCTGCGTCGCGCGCGGCCCGATCCGCACCCAGCCAGCCGCTTCGCCGTCGACGTACGCGATGAGAGCGGGAGGGGGACCCGCCTCGATCTCGTCGCGCAGCAGAGACTCGCGCTGCGCCTGCGACGCCTTCTGCCACTCGGCGTTCGTGATCATCCACCACTGGCACTGGCAGCTGTGCCCGTCACCTCCGCCGCTCAGGGCGTGCTGCGCGTCGTCGAAGCGATCTGCGGTGGCCGGCTCGATGGTGATGTTCGCCATGTCGCGACGCTAATGCGCGCCACCGACACCGGCAAGCGATCGGCGGATGCCACGCCCGGGTGCGCCTCGGTTCGCGAGGCGTCCGCGCAGCGGGTAGGATGGGGGAGTTGTCCGCGCGCGAGCGGGGCCAACGGGATGTGGCGCAGCTTGGTAGCGCACTTGACTGGGGGTCAAGGGGTCGCAGGTTCAAATCCTGTCATCCCGACGGTTCAGAAAAATCCCCGGTGAGATGGTAATAATCTCACCGGGGATTTGTCGTTTCGTGCCGCGACTGCGGCTTTCGGTGCGCATGAACTCGAGACGACCCGAGTCAGTCGGGGATCAAGAAGGCGGATCGGCTTCCGCGCTCGGTGTTGAGATCAATCGCATGAACACCTCGAGCAGCGGCAGGACGTCGTGACCGGGGTCCATGAGCGCTTGGATGCGGAGACCGTCGATCATCGCCGCCAGCATCGTGACCTTGTCGTCGGCGCTGATCTCTTCGCCGTCCTCGTCGGTGCCGAAGCGTCGGCTCGACAGGTGCGAGCGCATCCGCTCGCGTCGCGCGACGAAGAACTCGTGAGCGGGATGCTCCGGATTCGTCGCGGCGACGGTGATCGCCAGCCAGTTGCGCCCCTGCTCGGGGTGCGAGAACTCGTTCCTGAGGACGGCGGACAGCACCTGCTCGGACGGCACCCGTGATTCCATGATGTGTCGGGCGAAGTCTTCGTCGTCGGCGTCGCGCTGGGCGAGGGCTGCGACAAGGAGTTCTCCCTTGTCGGCGAAGTGACGCAGCAGCGCGGCGTGCGTGACGTCGGCGCGGGCGGCGATGTCGCGGAGTGATGCCCGCTCGTAGCCGTGCTCGGCGATGCTCGCGAGCGCAGCGCGCACGATCTGGGCTCGCCGCGCGGGGGTCGTCGCGTAAGGCCCTCGCCTGCGAGGATGTGCGCTCTCAACCGCCGTTGCCGAGGCATCCATGCCGTTCATCTCCACCCTCCTGAGTCTTTCATCCCTCTGGCCGGCTTGCTAATCGTAACCAGCATGGTTACTCTTCAGGAAAGATAACCATGTCGGTTACATTTGGCGGGCCTCGGCTTGCTCGCGATCACGCGCGGCAGCGGGATCGGATCACACGATGAAGGAGTCACGGTGACCAACAACCTCACGGAGCGGGACGAGGCGACTGCGCTCAGCGGAGCCGGGTCAGAGCCCCAGCAGCCGATGAGCCGCAGCTACATCTTCTGGCTCATGCTCGCCAGCTTCGGCGCATCGATGGCGATGATGGTGCCGCTGTCGTACGGCATCGCGGTGCGTATCACCGAGCTCGCTCCAGGCCACGAAGAGGTGCTGGGTTACATCACGGGCTCGGCGCAGCTCGTCTACCTTATCGTGAGCCCGCTGATCGGCATCTGGAGCGACCGCACGCGCTCGCGGTTCGGGCGCCGCACCCCGTTCCTCTACCTCGGCACGGCGATCGGCCTGGTGGGTCTCGTGGTGATCGGACTCGCGCCGAGCCTGCTGATCGTCGGCGCCGGCTGGGTCCTCGGAATGACCGGATGGTCGATCGCGGGCGCGGCACTGCAGACGCTGCAGGCCGACAAGCTTCCCGAGGCCCAGCGCGGGAAGGTCTCGGCGCTCACCGGCCTCATGACCCAGATCGCTCCGGTGCTCGGCATCGGCGTCGCCTACGCGGTGTCGTCGAGCACGCTGCTGATCTTCGTCGTTCCCGGTGCGATCGGCGCGCTGCTGCTGGCGCTGTTCCCCCTCATCAAGCCGGAGGGCAGCTCGAAGGATCTTCCTCAGGGGGACCACGTCACGGTGAAGTCCGTGGTGACCAGCTACGGCTTCAACGTGCGCAAGTACCCCGACTTCGCCTGGAACTGGCTCGGCCGCTTCGTGTTCTTCGTCGGCCTGTACTTCAACACGACGTTCGGCACCTTCTTCTACGCCCAGCGCCTCGACCTGCCCGTGCGCGAGGTGGCCGGAATCGTCGCCACCGTCGGCATGATCGGCGTGCTCGCCGCCGCCGCGGGCGCCATCGTCGGCGGCTTCCTCTCCGACAAGCTCCAGCGCCGTCGCCTGTTCGTGATGATCGCCGCGCTGCTGTTCGTGGTCGGCGCGATCGCCGAGGCGACCGCGTGGTCGCTTCCGCAGATCATCATCGGCGCGGTCCTCATGCAGCTGGCCATCGCGGTGTTCGCGACGGTCGACCAGGCGATCGTCTACGCGATCATCCCCGAGCGCGATCAGGCAGGCCGCTACATGGCCGTGATCCAGTTCGCGCAGAAGATCCCCAGCGCCGTCGCGCCGCTCATCGCGGGCGTCGTGATCACGATCGGAGCGGTCGGTGACGTGAAGAACTACACCCTGCTCTATCTCACGGGTGCCGTCTTCGCCCTCATCGGCGGGCTCATCATCCTGCTCAAGGTCAAGTCGGTCCGCTGATCCACCCGGCCCGAGAGAGAATCCTCATGTCGCGCAACGCCCCCTTCGCCCTGTCCGTCGACAGCGGCGGCGATGAATTCGTCGTCACCGGCGATCGCCCTCGTCTGTCATTCGCGAGCGACGGCTCCGACCTGCACATCGTCGAGGCGACGATCGACGGTGGTCCCGTCGTCATGGCCGAGGTTCGCGGGCACCGATTCATCGAGTGGCCCTTCGCCGCGCTCCGCAGCGGCACCCGCGTGCAGTGGAGAGTTCGGCAGGCGGCGCCCGATGCCTCGTGGTCGCAGCCGGCGGCCTTCGAGGCGGGGCTGCTCGACGCCGACTGGACGGCCGAGTGGATCTCGCCGGTCGAGGCGGACGATCCGGGCTACGGAGAACGACCCGCCCACGTGCTCAGTGCGACGTTCGCCCTCCCCGCGGGGATCGCATCGGCGCGCCTGTACGCGACCGCGCTCGGCGTCTACACGGCGACGGTGAACGGATCGCGGGTGGGCAGCGACGAGCTCGCGCCCGGGTCGACGTCGTACGACCGGACGCTCTATGCCCAGGCGCACGACGTCACGGCCCTCCTCGAAGCAGGGGCGAATCGCATCGACATCGAACTCTCGGACGGCTGGTACCGCGGACAGGTCGGCGCCTTCCGGCTGCCGGCAGGCTGGGGGACCACGCTCGGTGTGCGGGCGGAGCTGCGCGTGGGGCTCGCCGACGGCACCACGCAGGTGATCGTCACCGACGGCACCTGGACGAGCGCGCCGTCGACCACGACCCGGGCCGACCTCATGGGAGGT
The DNA here is from genome assembly GCF_057656735.1 of Microbacterium sp. Soil_C_42. Lineage (NCBI taxonomy): Bacteria > Bacillati > Actinomycetota > Actinomycetes > Micrococcales > Microbacteriaceae > Microbacterium > Microbacterium sp. Soil_C_42. Next base: position 150,597 of record NZ_JBDGJU010000005.1, on the reverse strand, counting down.
CAGACGGTCGACTTCGCCGCGACGCCCGAGGCCCCGACCGCGGTGCGCGTGGGCGCCGTCGTCGATGCGCCATCGATCGCGTGGTCGCCGGCGCCGCCCGTGCGCGTGCTCGAATCTCGCGCCCCGGTCGCGGTGACCCAGGTCGCTGACGGCGTCACCGTGATCGACTTCGGCCAGAACGCGTCGGGCTGGGTGCGTCTCACCGATCTGGGTGCTCCGGGCACGCGCACGGTGATCGAATACGGCGAGTACGTGGATGCCTCGGGCGACCTGTCGACGGCTCACCTCGACTCCGAGCGGCCTGAGGGTCGCAAGGTCTTCGTGCAGCGCGATGAGGTCGTCGCCGGCGCTGCGGGCGACGTGTTCGAGCCACGCCACACGGTGCACGGGTTCAGGTACGCCCGCGTCTCGCGTGCGGACGAACCGGTGGACGCGGCATCCATCACCATGCAGATCGTGCACAGCGACCTGAAGCGCACCGGCACGTTCGAGAGCAGCGACGACGACCTCAACCGCCTGCACGAGATCGCCGAGTGGAGCTTCCGCGGGAACGCCGTCGATGTGCCCACCGACTGCCCGACGCGCGAGCGTCTCGCGTGGACCGGCGACTACCAGGTTTTCGCGCCGACGGCGACGCGTCTGTACGACGTGCTCGGATTCACGCGCAAGTGGCTGCAGTCGGTGCGCGACGACCAGCTCGACGACGGACGCATCGCGAACTTCTCGCCCGACGGACGCCGGATCAAGCACCATCTCGACGATCAGTTCGCCATGATGACCGGGTCTTCGGGCTGGGGCGATGCCATCGTCGCCGTGCCGTGGGAGATGTATCTCGCGTACGGCGACCGCGCGGTTCTCGAGGAGAACTACGACGCCATGGCGCGCTGGGTGGAGTGGGCGCTCGAGAAGGCGCGCACCACGCGCCACCACGGCCGTGCTCAGGCATCCCCTGAGCCGGAGCCGTTCGAGCAGTATCTGTGGGACGGCACGTTCCACTGGGGTGAGTGGACCGAGCCGCGGGAGCGGGATGTCGACGGCAACCGGATCGACCCCATCAAGCACAACCCGATGGCGTGGTTCATGGCCGACAAGGGCGAGGTCGGCACCGCCTACCTGCACCGGTCGACTGCGACGGTCGCACGGATCGCCGAGATCCTGGGATACGAGGCGGATGCCGCGCGCTACACCGAGACCGCCGAGCGGGTCGCCGACGCGTGGCGCCAGGCCTACCTGAACAGCGACGGCACCACGGTCACCGACACCCAGGCGGCGTACGTGCGCGCGCTGTCGTTCGGCTTGATCCCTGCCGACCGTTGCGCTGCCTCACTCGACCGGCTCGTCGAGCTCATCCAGGACGCAGGAACTCACCTCGGCACCGGGTTCCTCGCGACGGGCGACCTGCTCCCGGTGCTCGCAGACGCCGGGCGCGCCGATGTCGCCTATGCGCTGCTCGCCCAGCGCACCGCACCGTCCTGGCTGTACATGGTCGACCGCGGTGCGACCACGATCTGGGAGGACTGGGAGGGCATCGACGAGAACGGCGACGCCCATGAGTCGCTCAACCACTACAGTAAGGGCGCCGTGATCCGGTTCCTCCACACCCACACGCTCGGACTCCGGCAGGATGCCGGCTCGATCGCGTGGGAGAAGATCACGATCGCTCCACTGCCTGCACCGGGCATGACCTGGGCGCGCGGAACCCACACCGGACCGCAGGGCGAGATCGCCGTCGAGTGGCACATCGAAGGCGACAGCATCCGCATCGTCGCCGACATCCCCGCCGGAACCGCCGCGCGCATCGTCTTCCCGGACGGGACCGTCCATGCCGCCGGGCCGGGCCGTTTCGACCAGACCGCCGGATTCCCGGCATCCACCCTCGCCGTCGCCACCCGGTGACGCGCATCCGACGCATCGACGCGAAAGAGAGAACGACATGACCAGCTTCCCCGACGGCTTCCTGTGGGGTGCGGCGACTGCCGGCCACCAGATCGAGGGCAACAACGTCAACAGCGACTGGTGGGCGCGCGAGCAGATGATGCCGGGCATGGAGCTGTCGGGCGACGCCGTCGACAGCTACCACCGCTACCGCGAAGACATCCAGCTGCTCGCCGATGCCGGCCTCACCTCCTACCGGTTCAGCCTCGAGTGGTCGCGCATCGAACCCGTACGCGGGCACTTCTCGAAGGCCGAGCTCGCGCACTACCGCCGGATGATCGAGTTCTGCCTCGAGCGGGGCGTGACGCCGGTCGTGACGCTGCAGCACTTCACGACGCCTCAGTGGTTCGCTGCCCTCGGCGGGTGGGACGGCCCCGACGCACAGGAACTGTTCTGCGCTTTCGTCGAGCAGGCCTGCACCATCCTCGACGGAGTCGAGTGGGTCGTCACGATGAACGAGCCCAACATGCAGGCCGCGATCATGACCGCCATGCGCCACCTCGCCGCCTCGGGTGGCGAATGGACGAGCCCCACCGTCGAAGCCGAGGGCGACGACGAGAAGAAGCAGACGCACAGCGAGTTCCTCACCTACGCCGACCCCGAGATCGGCCGACTGTTCACGCGCATCCACCACGCTGCCCGTTCGATCGTGCGCGAGCGCACCGGCGCGAAGGTCGGCTGGACGATCGCCGCCGGCGCGCTCACGGCAGCCCCGGGCGGGGAGGAGAAGCTCCTCCAGATCCGCTACGGCAAGGAGGACGTGTACTGGGAGGGCAGCCGTGGCGACGACTTCGTCGGCGTCCAGGCCTACAGCTCGCAGCAGGTCGACGCCAACGGACTGGTGCCTCACCCGCCGCACCCCGACAACACGCTCGTCGGCACGGCCTTCCGGCCCGACTCGCTCGCGATGGCCGTCCGTCACGCATGGGAGGTCAGCGAGCACACGCCGATCCTCATCACCGAGAACGGGATCGCCACGGCCGACGACACCCAGCGCATCCGCTACACCGACGAGGCGCTCCGGGGCCTGCTCGGCACGATCGACGACGGAATCGACGTGCGCGGGTACCTGCACTGGTCGCTGCTCGACAACTTCGAGTGGGGCCACTGGGAGCCGACCTTCGGCCTCATCGCCGTCGACCGTGACACCTTCGCGCGCACGGCGAAGCCCAGCCTCGGCTGGCTCGGCGAGGTGGCGCAGCGCAACGCGCTGTCGCGAGAGGGCTGACCGTTGAAGATCTCGGGTAAGACGTTCGTCGTCACCGGCGCCGGCAACGGCATCGGCCGCGAGGTGACGCTTCAGCTCCTCGCCGCCGGCGCTTCGGTTGCCGGCATCGACCTCAACGACGCCGGCCTTCAGAAGACCGCGGAGCTCGCCGATGCCGGTTCCCGGTTCACTGCGCACGTCGTGAACATCACTGACAGGGATGCCGTGGAGGCGCTGCCGGCGCAGGTCACGGCGTCCCACGGCCCCGCCGATGGCGTGATCAATGTCGCGGGCGTGATCCAGAAGTTCGTGAAGGTCGCGGATCTGCCGTATGCGGAGATCGAGAAGGTCATGAACGTGAACTTCTGGGGCACGATGAACATGGTCAAGGCGTTCCTGCCGGTTCTGACCTCGCGTCCCGAAGCTGCTCTGGTGAATGTCGCGAGCATGGGCGCCTATGCCCCGGTTCCCGGTCAGGCGGTCTACGGCGCATCCAAAGCGGCGGTGAAGGTGCTCACCGAGGCGCTCTACGCCGAGCTCCTCGACACATCCGTCGCTGTGACGGTGATCTTCCCGGGCGCAATCGGCACCGACATCGCCGCCAACTCGGGCGTCGCGCTGTCCGACGGGTCGCAGGACGCACCCGCGTACAAGACGACACCGCCTTCTGTGGCGGCAGCGACGATCGTCGACGCGATGGTCAAGGGCAAGTACCGCGCGACGATCGGGAGCGACGCCTCCGCGATGGACAAGCTGTCGCGTCTCAGCCCTCGGCGTGCCACCACGCTCATCGCCAAGCAGATGGGCGCCCTGCTCAACTGACGCTGCGGGCGCTGACGTCCTCTTCGTCAGCGCCCGCCTTCGAACACCCAGACGAAACCGCTGAACTCAGCACGCAAAGGAGCACCCATGTCATTCCCGTTCGCCGATGTCTCGGACCGCCCGCTTTCGGACCTTCTCTCACTCGGGGGACGCCGTGCCGTCGTCACCGGCGCCGCGCAGGGCCTCGGCAAGGCCATCGCCTCGCGCCTGGCCGAAGCAGGCGCTGACCTTCTGCTGATCGATCTCAACGCCGACGCCGCGGAGGCTGCGGCCGCGGAGCTGTCGGAGCGGTACGGCGTCCGAGTCGTGAGCACGCGCGCCGACGTCGCCGACGCGGCGTCGGTTGCCGCGGCGGCCGACCTCGCCGTCGCCGAACTCGGCGGCATCGATATCTGGGTCAACAACGCCGGGATCTTCCCGAACGCGCCCGTGACGATGATGCCCGACGAGATGTGGGATGCGACCTTCGCCGTCAACGCTCGTGGCGTCTTCCTCGGGGCCCGCGAGGCCGCGCGCCGGATGTCGGCGGACGGGTCGGGCGGGGTCATCGTGAACATCGTCTCGACCGCCGGCGTCCAGGTGGCGTTCCCGGGAATGGCCGCCTACGTCGGCTCGAAGCACGCGGCCCTCGGCATGACCAAATCGCTCGCGGTCGACCTCGCCCCGCTCGGCATCCGCGTGCTCGGTGTAGCCCCCAGTTTCGTGCCGACCGAGGGCAACCTCGCCGCCGCAAAGGCCGGGGCCGAGGCCGCCGCCGCGGCCGGGATCGAGATGCCCCCGCTCGACGTCATGGCCAAGAGCATGATCGGCCGTATGGGAACCCCTGACGACATCGCCCGCGTCGTGCTCTTCGCCGCGAGCGACCTCTCGATGATCATGACCGGAAGCACGCTGATGGCTGACGCCGGCGAGACGCTCTGATCCACATGCCTGCCACGGACCGGCCGCTGCGCGCGATCCAGCAGATCCAGATCGGCCGAGTGACCTCCACCGAGAGCCAGGCGCGCGCTACGCTCGCGCGCCTGGCTTCGGCGGGGTTCGAGGGGATCGAGCTCAACGGCTTCATGACCCGCCCGACACCGCTGTTCGTGCGCGCGCTTACGAAGGTCGCGGGCATGCCGGTAGGCCGCGGCGGGCGGCTCGACTGGCCGCAACTTGTCGCGGAGTCGGGGCTGTCGGTCGTCGCGCTGCACGAAGACCTCGGCACGATCGAACGCGAACCCGCCGCCGTTGTCGCGCGGGCCGCCGAGTTCGGCACGCGCACCATCGTGGTGACCGGCATGTACCGGTTCGACTATGGCGACGAGAGCGCGGTGGTGCAGCTGGCGCAGCGCCTGAACGCCGCCGGTCAGGTTCTCGCCGCCGCGGGCATGCGCCTGCTCTATCACAATCACACCGCCGAGTTCCGGCGCGTGAGTCCATCGCGAACCGCGTTCGACGTGCTGATCGAACTGACCGATCCGGATGCTGTCGGGTTCGAACTTGACTGCTTCTGGGCGGCCACGGCGGGGGCCGATCCGCTCGCGCTGCTGGACGCGCTCGGCGAGCGCGTGCGTCTGCTCCATCTCACCGACCGCGGTTCGCGCGTCACGGGTCCGACGATGACCCCCATCGTGAAGGTCGACAGCGTCGAGCTCGGCGCGGGAAACCTGTCGGTCGACGCGATCGTCGGCCGTGCAGCATCCCTGCGCATGGATGCTGTCGTCGTCGAGACCCACAAGAACTGGATCGACGGGTCGCCGCTGCGCAGCGCCGAGGTGAGCGCCCAGGTGCTGCGGCGGCTGCTGCCTTAGACATATCCGGCGAACCCGATCCGGGTTCGCACGGCCTCGAACGGAAGGAAGCAACGATGCTCAGATGGGGGATCATCGGCACCGGAGACATCTCGGAGAAGCTGGTGGCCGACCTCACCGCGCTCCCAGACGCGACCGTCACTGCGGTGTGGGGGAGGTCGCCCGACCGAGCCGATCACTTCGCTCGAGCCCACGGCATCCCGTTCTCGACGGTGTCACTCGACGAACTCCTCGCCCGGGTCGACGTCGACGTGGTCTACATCGCCACGCCGGCGCAGACGCACGCCGAAATCGCCGTCACGGCGCTCGCGGCCGGCAAGCACGTGCTCATCGAGAAGCCGATCGCCACGAGTGCCCAGGACGCCGAGCGCGTGTACTCGGCGGCGAGGGCGGCGGGGCGTTTCGCGATGGAGGCCATGTGGATGCGGTTCAATCCGCTCCACGTCGAGGTGATCGACCGCGTCCGTGACGGTCTCCTCGGCGAAGCCCACAGCGTCCGGGCGAGCTTCGGCACGCCGTTCCAGGCGCGGGGCCGCGTCCTCACTCCCGCACAGGGCGGCAGCATCCTGCGAGACCGCGGCATCTACCCGGTCACCCTCGCGCACTGGTTCCTCGGCGAGCCGACCTCGCTCGCGGCATCCGGTGTCTTCGAGGACGGCACCGACGTCGACGGGCACGCCACGCTCGAATACGACCGGGCCTTCGCGCAGCTCGCGTGGTCGGGCATCCGCTTCCTCGATCTCACGGCGACCGTCACGGGAGAGCGGGGGTGGATCACCATCGATCCGATGTTCTGGGCCGGATCCCGCGCCCGCGTGCACGCGGGATCGGTGGAGCGGATCTTCGGCGGCCCTGAAGTCATCGAGCATCCCCGGCAGGGGAACGGCTACGGGCCGATGCTCGCCGCGGTCACCGATGCGATCGGGCGCGGGAGCCTCGAGCACCCGTGGCACACGCATTCGGATTCGCTCGCGATCACTCGCACGCTCGATGCGGTCCTCGCGGGAATGTCGACCGCGCGTGGCACTGCGACGTAGCCGAACACGCGCGCCGCTTTGCTGCTGTTCGTGACGATTCGGTTCTATTCGGCCGTCGATCCGCCGACTTAGCATTGCGGTCGTCTCAGACGCGCGACGTGGATCGACTCCCGTCTTCGGTCGTGAGAGTATCCCCAAAGGAGTGTGAAACGCGATGGCGCGTAACCCGAAACCGACAGCCAGCGAAGCCGACGGCGTCAGCTACCGACGTGCGCGCACCTGGGAGATCGCCTTCTCTCAGTTGAACAACGGCTCGGCGATGATCTTCTACGTCCTCGTCGGCCTCATGAGCTACCTGCAGAACGCCGGCTATGGCATCGCCGTGGCCGTCGCCGGCATCATCCTCACCGTCACCCGTGTCTTCGACGGTGTGATCGATCCGCTCGTCGGCCTCATCATCGAGAAGGTCCGCTTCCGGTTCGGCAAGCTGCGCTTCTTCATGCTCACCGGCTGGGCGATCCGATCGCTGGCGATCCTCATGCTCTTCGTGTGGGGATCGAACGCCGGCCTCGGCCCCGTGTTCTTCATCGCTTTCTACCTCGTGTACATCATCGGGTCGTCGATGAACGATATCGCCGGTCAGATGTCGGGGCCTGTGCTCACCAACGATCCTCGCCAGCGGCCGACGGTTCAGGTGTGGGCGACGGTGTACGCCTACCTGATCCCCTCGATCTTCACCATCGTGTCGACCGTCGTCTTCCTGCCGCGCCACGGCAACGAGTTCACGGTGGGGATGCTCAGTGAGACCGCGATCACCTATGTGGCCTGCTCGCTGGTGTTCCAGATCCTCGCGTGCATCGGCGTGGCCCGCGTCGACAAGCCCGAGAGCTTCACTCACCTCGCGGTGACGAAGAAGGATGCCGAGGTCTCGGTCCGCGACATGTGGAATGTGCTCGCCCACAACGGCTCGTTCCTGAGGTACCTCATCAGCGGTGCGTCCGACAAGCTCGCTCAGGTCGTGAAGTCGCAGGCCGTGATCGGAACCTTGATGTGGGGCATCCTGCTCGGCAACATGCAGCTCGGAACCACGCTCAGCCTCATCGCCATCCTGCCCGGCATCGTGTTCGCGATCTTCGGTGCGCGGTACACGGGCAAGCACGGATCGAAGGCCGCCACGGTGACGTGGACCTGGATCTGCATCATCCTCGCGGCCGTGCTCGCCGTGTTCTGCGTGGTCGTCGACCTGCGTTCGGTGCTCGGCAGCCTTCCGCTCACGATCGTGTTCTTCCTCGTGTACCTCCTGCTCAACGGCGCGTCGATGGTGGTGACGGTGGCTTCGGGTGCGATGCGCGCCGACGTCATCGACTACGAGCTCGACCGCTCCGGCAAGTTCCTTCCTGCGACGGTGACCGCCACCTACAACTTCGTCGACCAGATCATCTCGTCGCTCGGGTCGACGCTGGCGCTGGGGGCCGTGGCTTTGATCGGCTTCTCGGCCGTCATGCCGCAGCCGACCGACAGCCCGAACACGGCGATCCTCTTCATGACGATGGCGCTCTTCTTCGGTCTGCCCATCCTCGGGTGGGTCTGCACGCTCATCGCCATGCGCGGCTACAAGCTGACCCGCGGCGAGATGATCGAGGTGCAGAAGCGCGTCGCCAGCCGGAAGGCCGAGCTGCAGGCGGATGCTCCGGCGGAGGCCACCGTCTGACACGGAGAGTCGGAAGATCGAGGCCGCGGATGCGGGCGTGGATGCGCCGGTGTCCGCGGCCTTCGGTCATCTCGCGTGCATGTCGCGGTAGGCGGTCGGCGTCATGCCGTACTCGGCGCGGAACACCTTGACGAAGTAGTTGGCGTCGTCGTAGCCGACGAACATCGCGATGTCGCGCACGCTCTGCGTGGTCGAGGCGAGCAGCCGCGCGGCGCGCTCAGCCCGTCGCCGCGAGATGTACCCGGCCAGCGTCGTCCCGGTCGCCTGCTTGAAGCGTCGTGCCAGCGTCGAGGTCGAGACGCCGAGGCGGTCGGCGAGTTCCGTGGTCGACGGATGGTTGCTCAGATGCAGGTCGATCTCGTCGGTCACGCGCCGTACGAGCGGCGGGTAGCCGCGCTGGCGGTGGCGTCGCACCGCTTCGCAGAAGTCGGTGACCATCTGAGAGGTGAACCCCAGCGACTGGCGGGTGTCGGAGGTGTGACCGACACGATGCAGGCGCTGGGCGTACTCCTGCGAGATCGCGTCGATCGTCACCGGGGGAAGGCCCCCGCGCTGTGCCGCGACCCGCGCCATGATGCGCAGGATCGTCGCGCCGAGAAAGGGCGTGTTGAGGTAGCCGCTGATCCGCGGCATGCCCGACAGTCCCTGGAGTGCCGCCAGCGCGCGATCGGTGGCGCCGTCGGCGACGGCATCCATGAAGTCCTGTTCGTGGCGATACCGCTCGTCGATCACGGCGAACGATGCGGACTGCGGCGCGTCGCCCTGACCGGGGGTGATCGTTCCGCCCTCGGCCTTCACATGCTGCAGTGCGCCGAGGGCGTCGTCGCTGCCGGCGGCGCTCAGAAGGGCCGCGGCGCCGCGGTGCACGTACTCGGCGTCGACGATCGCGTACCGGGTGCGGTAGAGCTTGTAGAGCGACAGATAGGCGGTCGGGATGGCGAGGCGGCTCATCACCTCTTCGGCGGTGCCCGGGTACATCGGCGCGTGCGTGTAGGGCCCGATGATCAGCAGCCGATCGTCCCACCGCGCGACGGTCACCGCCATTCCCAGGGGCTCCTCGATCTCGTGGATGACCTGTTCGGGCATCGCCTGGACGAACTCCTGCAGGGCGCTCGCGGTGAAGGCCGGTTGGATCTGCGGTTCGAGGCAGTGCGTGTCCTGGAACGTCGCAAGAGCCGCCGCGATGTCGGACGTGATCGTCACCGGTGAGCTCAGCACCCGGCCGAGCGCATCGATGATCGGGGCGAGGTCGTCGCGTCGATCGGTCGTCGCCATGGCAAGGCCCTTTCGGTGATCGCGCAATCGATGCGGAATGAGTGCTGTTCTTGCGCTATCAGTTCTATCACCGGTTGCGCGGTCGTCATAGCGTGAGATGAGCCCGGCATGCGCGCCGGTGCGCTGTGCGCCGAAGGAGACCACACATGTCGCAGCCCGCCCCCGTCTTCCCCCGTCGGGTCGTGCCGATCCTCGATGGCTGGGTGTTCGCTCCTGAGGCGATGCCCGCCGCGAGCTGGGACGAGGTGCGTGCCGCCGGTTCGACGGTCACGCTCCCGCACACCTGGAACGCGGCAGACGGACAGACCGGCGGCGGTTACCGTCGGGGCCGTTCGACGTACGCGCGGCGGGTGAGCGCCGAGGCCGGGGCCACCGAGACCTGGATCGAGTTCGACGGTGTCAACTCGACCGCCGAGGTGTATGTCGGCGGCGTGCTGCTGGCTCGCCACCACGGCGGGTACTCCACGTTCCGAGTGAACGTGACCGAGCATGTGGTGCAGGATGCCGCGACCATCGCGGTCGTCGTCGACAACGCCGCGAACGAGACCGTCTACCCGCAGCAGGCCGACTTCACCTTCTATGGCGGCATCTACCGCGAGGTGCGGCAGATCAGCGTCGGCGCGATGCACCTCGCCCTCGATCGCGACGGCGGGCCCGGACTCACGGTCACCCCGCGTCTCGCCGAGGGGAGCGCCGTCGTCTCGATGAGCGCCGACGTCTCGGGGCCCGGTGCGGCCGAGGCATCCGTTAGGTTCGTCATCGACGGCGAGGGTGCGGTCGCAGTGCCCGTCGTCGGAGGCGAAGCCCAAGCTGATCTGACGATCGCGACCGTGCGTCGGTGGCACGGACTGCGCGACCCGCACCTCTACACGGCTCGCGCCGAACTCCTCGACGGCGATGTCGTGGCGGACGTGGTCGAGCTGCGATTCGGCTGCCGCGAGTTCGAGGTCGACCCGCAGCGGGGGTTCCTGCTCAACGGCGAGGAGTACCCGCTCCGGGGCGTCTCGCGTCATCAGGACTTCGAGGGTGCCGGCAATGCGATCACCGAAGCCATGAAGCAGACCGACCTTGCGCTGATCCGCGAGCTCGGGGCGACCACCGTCCGGCTCGCGCACTACCAGCACGACCAGCGCTTCTACGACCTCTGCGACGAGGCCGGGCTCGTGGTCTGGGCCGAGATCCCGCAGATCACGGTGTTCCTGCCCGGTGCCGTCGACAACGCCAGCGACCAGCTCGCCGAGCTGATCGTGCAGAACCGCCACCATGCGAGCATCGTCTGCTGGGGGCTGTCGAACGAGATCACCCTGGCGGGCGCGGGGGAGGACGTGGTGGCCGCGCATCGTGACCTCAATGACCTCGCGCACCGCCTCGACCCCACGCGGCTGACCGCGATGGCGAATCTGTTCCTGCTCGAAACCGACCACGCGCTCGTCACGCTGCCGGACATCATGTCGTACAACCTCTACTTCGGCTGGTACGTCGGCGAGGCCGCCGACAACGACACGTGGCTCGACGACTTCCATGCCTCGTACCCCGAGATTGCGATCGGCCTCTCGGAGTACGGCGCCGATGCCAACCCGCTCTACCAGTCCGCCGACCCCGCGAAGGGCGATTACTCCGAGACCTATCAGGCGCTCTACCACGAGCACATGGTCGAGATGATCGAGCAGCGGCCGTGGCTGTGGGCCACGCACGTGTGGAACCTCGCCGACTTCGGCTCGGCCGGGCGCGACGAAGGCGGTGTCGCCGGGCGCAATCAGAAGGGCCTGGTCTCGTTCGACCGGACGCTGAAGAAGGACGCGTTCTACGTCTACAAGGCGGCGTGGGCGACCGAGCCGTTCGTCCACGTGGCGGGGCGCCGGCGGGCTGCGCGGGCCGAAGACGTGACCGAGGTGGTCCTGTACTCGAACCAGCCCGAGGTCACGCTGCTCGTCGACGGCGCCGAGGTCGGCACGGTCTCGGGCGCCCGCGTGTTCCGATTCTCGGTGCCCCTGACGGGTGAGCACGAGATCACGGCACGGGCCGGCGAGGCGACCGACACGATCGAGGTGCGCAAGGTCGACGAGGTGCCCGCGGCATCTATCATGCCCACCACGACGATCGCGAACTGGTTCGACGAGGCGCCGCTGCCTGCGCCCGAGGGGTTCTTCTCGATCAACGACACGCTCGGCGACATCAAGCGGTCGGAGGAGGGCGCCCGACTGATCGGCACGGTGCTCGAAGCCCTCGCGACGAGCCGAGGCGAAGTCGGTCGCGGCGTCGAGATCCCTCCTGCGATGCAGGCGATCGTCGACCGGATGAGCCTGGAGAAGCTCATCACGCAGGCAGGCAGTGTGCCCGTCGAGCAGGTCGCCGCCCTCAACGCTCAGCTCAACCTCATCGCGAAGTAAGCCCGCTCTCGTGGACTTTCGACTCTTTCCTTCAGACGTGCGTGCCCGCGAGCTTGCGGCCGAGCTGCACGCCGAGGTGGCGGACGCGCCGATCATCTCGCCGCACGGCCACGTAGACCCTCGTCTCCTGGCGGATGACATCCCGTTCAGCGACCCCGCCGAGCTGTTCCTCACGCGCGATCACTACGTCACACGCCTGCTGCACGCGAGCGGGGTGGGGCTCGGCGATCTGGGTCTCGAGCGGGATCGCGCGGTCGATCCGCGCGAGGCGTGGCGCATCCTCGCCGCGCATTGGCATCGCTTCGCGGGCACGGCGAGCGGGTATTGGCTGACCGACGAACTCACGATGCTCTTCGGGGTCGATGAGGAGCTCTCGCCCGAGACCTCCGATCGCATCTATGACCGCGTCGCCACAGCATTGGCAGAGCCCGGATTCCGTCCCCGCGCGCTCTTCGACCGGTTCCGCATCGAGGTGCTCGCCACGACGGACGACCCCCTCGACGACCTGGCGCCGCATGCGCAGCTCGCCGCGGACCCGTCTTTCAACGGTCGCGTGCTTCCGACCTTCCGCCCCGACGCGTACCTGGATCCGGAAGCGCCCGGGTTCGGCGAGCGGGTGGAACGGCTGTTCGCGGCGACGGGGCAGCCGGCGACCTTCGCGGGGTATCTCGAGGCGCTGCGGGCGCGTCGGGCGTACTTCATCGAGCATGGGGCGGTCTCGGCCGATCACGGGGTGGTCGAACCGTTCACCACCGATCTGGATGCGGGCACCGCTGAGGAGCTGTTCCGGTCGGTGCTCGCCGGCACGGCGGATGCTGCGGCCGCACGCGTCTTCCGCGGGCACATGCTGTTCCAGATGGCGCGCATGAGCGTCTCGGACGGGCTCGTCATGACGGTGCACCCCGGTGTGCACCGCAACCATCACCGGCCGACGTTCGAGAGGTTCGGACCTGACACAGGGCACGACATCCCGGTGGTCACTGAATACACGAAGAATCTCCAGCCGCTGCTCAACGCCTTCGGCACAGCGCCGGGGTTCCACCTCGTCCTGTTCGCTGTCGACGAGACGGTGTACTCGAGAGAGGTGGCACCGCTCGCGGGGTTCTACCCGAGCGTCTACATCGGAGCACCGTGGTGGTTCCTCGACGCGCCGGACGCGATCCAGCGGTGGAGGTCGGCCGTCACCGAGACCGCCGGCTTCTATCGGTCGAGCGGCTTCATCGACGACACGCGCGCGTTCCTGTCCATTCCTGCACGACACGACACGGCACGCCGATCGGATGCCGTGTTCCTGGCGCGACTCGTCGTCGAGGGGCGCGTGAGCCTTCCGGCGGCGCGCAGGGTCATCCGCGACCTTGTCGACACGATCCCGCGAGAGGTCTTCAAGCTGTGATCCCCTCACCGCTCACCCGCGCGGAGCTCGCTCGACGCACCGGCGACGCCGCCACCCCCGCCACCGCCGCCCCAGTGAGGATCGTCCATCTGGGGCTCGGGCACTTCTTCCGCGCTCACCAGGCCTGGTATACGGCTCACGCGGCCGATGCGGCGCAGTGGGGGATCGCGGCCTTCACCGGGCGCAGCAGCGCGAGCGCCGAGGCCCTCAGCAGGCAGGACGGACTCTTCACGCTCGTCGAGCGGGGCCCCGACGCCGACCGGATCGAGGTGGTCGGCAGCGTCGTCGAGGCTGCCGCGGGAGACGACATCCCGCGGCTCGAGGCCCTCGTGAGCAACCCCCTCGTCGCCGTCATCACGCTGACGGTGACCGAGAGCGGCTACCGGCTGACCACCGCCGGGCTGCCCGACCTCGACGACGCGGACGTGCGATCCGATCTCGATGCGCTGCGCGCCGGCGCATCGGCGGCGGCGACGGTGCTCGGACGGTTGACGACCGCGTTCCGTGCGCGACGCGACGCCGACGCCGGGCAGATCGCTGTCGTGCCGTGCGACAACATCCCCGGCAACGGCGAGTTCGTCGCCCGGGGTGTCACGGCGTTCGCTGAACGGGTCGATCAGGCCCTCGCCGCGTGGATCCGCTCGAATGTGTCGTTCGTGAGCACGTCGGTCGACCGCATCACCCCCCACACCGATGAAGTCCCCGATGTCGTGTCGGGCGCCGGCTGGCTCGACGACCTCACGGTGATCACCGAGCCGTTCTCGGATTGGGTGCTCGCGGGGGATTTCCCCGCGGGACGGCCCGACTGGGAGAGCGCCGGTGCCCGGTTCGTCGACGACATCGAACCGTGGGAGAACCGTAAGCTGTGGCTGCTCAACGGCGCCCACAGTCTGCTCACGTTCGCAGGCGTGCCGCGGGGTCTCGAGACCGTCGCCGAGGCGATCGCAGACCCGGAGTGCCGTGCTCTCGTCGAGTCGTTCTGGGCTGAGGCCGTCGCCTGCCTTCCCGACGGCACCGAGCACGAGCGGTATCGGGCTCAGCTCATCGAGCGCTTCGCGAACCCGCGCATCGTGCACCGCCTCGCGCAGATCGCCGCTGAGGCGACGACGAAGGTGCAGTTCCGGTTCGCGGCCGTCGCCGAGCGCTCGGTCGACGCCGGTCGGGATGCCTCGGCCAGCGCACGCGCGCTCGCGACGTGGATCGCGTGGCTGCGCACCGACCCCGGCGCCGTCGATGTGCGAGCCGACGCGGTTGCGGCTGCCGAGGCATCCGACGAGCCGATCTCGGCGCTCATCGCACTCGTGTCGCCGAAACTCGCCGCGCTTCCCGACTTCGTCGATCACGTGCGACGACTCATCCCGGTCGTGACGACCGACTGTTCCAAGGAGAACCAATGATCATCGAAAAGGCTGAGGTCATCGTCACCAGCCCTGACCGCAACTTCGTCACGCTGAAGCTGACGACCGACGAGGGGCACACCGGTCTGGGCGACGCAACGCTGAACGGTCGTGAGCTCGCGGTGGTCGCGTACCTCACCGAGCACGTCGTGCCGCTGCTGATCGGGGCCGATGCGTCGCGGATCGAGGACACGTGGCAGTTCCTGTACCGCGGCGCGTACTGGCGTCGTGGCCCGGTGACGATGGCGGCGATCGCGTCGGTCGACATGGCGTTGTGGGACATCAAGGGCAAGGCCGCCGGGATGCCGGTGTACCAGCTGCTGGGCGGCGCATCGCGCAACGGGCTGATGGCGTACGGTCACGCGTCGGGCAAGGAGCTGCCCGAGCTGTTCGATTCGATCCGCGCGCACCAGGAGCAGGGGTACAAGGCGATCCGGGTGCAGACGGGGGTGCCGACGCTGAAGGCGATCTACGGGATCGCGGCTCAGGGCGCCGATGTGGGCGACGCGTCGGTCCGGTACGACCACGAGCCTGCGCGTCGTGGGGCGAAGCCGGTGGAGGAGGACTGGGACACCCGTGCCTATCTGAATCATCTGCCGGGTGTGTTCGAGGCGGTGCGCAACGAGTTCGGTCCCGACATCCCGCTGCTGCACGACGGTCACCACCGGATGACGCCGATCCAGGCCGCACGGCTGGGCAAGGATCTCGAGCCGTACGACCTGTTCTGGCTCGAGGACTGCACGCCTGCGGAGAATCAGGAGGCGCTGCGGCTGGTGCGTCAGCACACGACGACGCCGCTCGCGATCGGTGAGATCTTCAACACGGTGTGGGACTTCAAGGACATCATCCGTGACCAGCTCATCGACTACGTCCGCGGCGCAGTCACGCACATGGGCGGCATCTCGCCGTTGAAGAAGACCCTCGATTACGCGGCGATGTACCAGATCAAGTCGGGCATGCACGGGCCCACCGACATCTCACCGGTCGGGATGGCGGCCGCGATGCACCTGGGTCTCAGCATCCACAATTTCGGGATCCAGGAGTACATGAAGCACGGCGCGAAGACCGACCAGGTGTTCGAGCAGTCGTTCACCTGGACCGACGGCTACCTGCACCCGGGCGACAAGCCCGGACTCGGTGTCGAGCTGAACGTCGACGAGGCAGGCAAGTACCCGTACGAGCAGGCCTACCTGCCGTACAACCGGCTCCTCGACGGCACCGTCCACGACTGGTGAGCATCATGGATGCCGCGGCCGGCGCGCCGGAATCGCCGGTCGCGGTCGCGGTCGTGGTGATGGGGGTGGCGGGCGCGGGGAAGTCGACGCTCGCCGTCGCCATCGCAGAGCGACTGGGCGCGGCGTTCATCGAAGCCGATGATCTCCACTCCGCAGAGGCGAAGGCACAGATGGCGGCGGGAGTGCCGCTGACAGATGAGGACCGGTGGCCGTGGCTGACCAGGGTCGCGATGCGCATCCGCGATAACGGACGAGCGGGGCCAGTGGTTGTCGCGTGCTCGGCGCTGCGCCGGGCGTACCGTGACGCGCTCATTCGAGACAGCGCCACGGATCTCGTGTTCGTGCACGTGCACGGCAGCGACGAAGAACTCGCCGCGCGCATCGGACAGCGAACAGGGCACTTCATGCCCCCATCGATGCTCGCCTCGCAACTGGCGACACTGGAGCCGCTCGCCGCCGACGAGAACGGAGTTGTCATCTCGCTCGCGATGCCGATCGAGCAAGCTGTCAACGCTGCGATCGAGTTCGTGAGGTGAAGCGAGTGGGTCATCACCTTCCCACCTCAATCACCCAGGGACGACCCGAGGCAACCGGATACAATCGGAGAACTCGAACCGTCCGGTTCCCTGTCGACACAAGGGAACGCGAGGGTTCCCCAGACATCCGGTGAGACTCGGAGAACGTCCGATTCCTCCAAGGGGTCGCAGGTTCAAATCCTGTCATCCCGACGGTTCGAAAAAATCCCTGGTGAGACTGATAAAGTCTCACCAGGGATTTGTCGTTTCGGGATAGTGCCCGCAGATGCGACCGCCTCGGAGTCGAAGCGACCGGAAACATCCGGACAGCGGATGATTTCCGGGTTGGGGCCGCGATCGCCGGGCCGTCAGGAAGCCAGAGGCACCGCGGCAGTCACAGGGCACTCGAATTCGTGACGACCGCTCGATACCTCGGTCGATGTGCCGTCGGGCAGCACCACGGTGCATCGGGTCGACACCGGAACCTCGACATGGAGGCGGAAGGTGTCGCCGTCCAGAGTCCATGACGACGAAGCTCGCCCGTAGGGTGACTCGACCACGCCTTCGGCCGAGGTGAGTTCGCCGCCGAACAGTGGTGCGACGCGGAAGGTCTTGTACCCGCCGGTGGTGGGTTCGATTCCGGCGATGCGCTTGTAGAGCCAGTCGCCGACGGCACCCGCGGCGTAGTGGTTGAACGAGACCATGCCTCCGGTGTCTTTGCCGGTATTGAGGTCGAGGGTGTTGACGGTGCCGTCGGCGCGGAGGGCATCCCAGCGTTCCCAGATCGTGGTGCCGCCGGCATCCACCATGTAGAGCCATGAGGGCGGCCCGGTCTGCAGGAGCAGGTCGAACGCTTCGTCGACATGGCCGTTGTCCGAGAGGGCGAAGAGGATGTAGGGGGTGCCGGGGAACCCGGTGCGCAGGTGTCCGTCGGCTTCATCGATGAGGCGGACGAGGTTGTCGGCCATCGCATCGGTTTCGGCCCCGTCGGTCATCCCGAAGTGCAGCGGGAGGACGTACGCGGTCTGGAACTCCTTCTTCAGCTTCCCGGCGCCGTCGGTGAACACGGCCCGGTAGGCGCGGATGATCTGCTCGCGGACGGTCCGGTAGTGGGCGGCGTCGTCGGTCTCGCCGAGCAGATCGGCAACTTCGGCGACGATGGCGCACGAGTTCGCGTGGAAGGCGGTGCCAATCCACTTACCCTTCTGGACCCATTCCTTGGCGGACCCGTCGGGCGAGGTCCAGTCGCCGAAGTGGAACGGGAACTGCCACACGTGCCTGGCCGAGCCGACCGACAGCAGTTTCGACCACCAGTCGGCGGCGCGGAGGAACCTCTTCATCATGGGGTAGTTGCGTCGCAGCATCCCGATGTCTCCGCGGGCGAGGTACTCGGCCCACGGTGCCATGATGCACACGTCGCCCCACAGCGAGGTCGCCATGACCGGGAACCCGTTGCCGGCGCGGGGGACGACCATGGGGATGCCGCCGGTGCGGTTCTGTTCGGCGGCCATGTCGCGCAGCCACTTGTCGAGGAAGCGCGTCATGTCGAAGTTGTAGCTGGCGGTGGTGGCGAAGGCGGCGTAGTCGCCGGTCCAGCCTTCGCGTTCGTCGCGCTGCGGGCAGTCGGTGGGGATGTCGACGAAGTTGGAACGTCCGCCCCATTCGATCGCGGACTGCAGCTTGTTCAGGCGCTCGTTCGACGACGTGAAGGTGCCGGTGCGGCGCAGGTCGCTGTGAAGCACGAGGGCGGTCAGCTCGATGTCGGCGGGGGCGATGCCGGTGACGCCGACGTACCGGAACCCCATGTACGTCTGCCGGGGCGAGTAGGTCTGCTCGCCATCGACGGCGGTGTAGGTGGCGGTCGCCTTCGCGGTGCGGAGCGACTTCACGAACAGCTCGCCGTCGACGAGCACCTCGGCGTGCCGGAACGTGATCGTCTGTCCGTCGCGGGCGCGGAGGGTCGCGTGGATGACGCCGGCGAAGTTCTGCCCGAAGTCGTAGACGATCTCGCCGCTGGGCGCGACGGTCTGCGCGACCGGCGAGAACGTGCGCTGTACGCGCACCGAGGCGCCGTACTGGGCGATGATGCTCGGTTGGGTGCGCGGCGCGGTGAGGTCCGCGCGCTTCCACTCCATCTGGTCGGCGGTGATGCGGGCGTCGACGGTCTCGCCGTCGTACCACTCCGCCATCCGCACCGGGCCATCGGTCGACACGTCCCAGTGCGTGCCGGTGGCGATGACATCGCGGGTGCCGTCTTCGAATTCGAGGTGCAGTTCGGCCAGCAGCGCCTGCCGGTCGGCGTAGATCTTGTTCTTACGGGCGAACGTGTACGAGCCGACCGCCCACCCGCCGGCCACGGTCGCGACGAGCTCATTGTGCTGCCCCAGCATCTCGGTGACGTCGTAGGTCTGGTACTGCAGCTGGTGGCCGTAGGACGTGAACCCGGGGGCGAAGTAGTCGGTCCCGACCTTCGCGCCGTTGAGATCGAGTTCGTAGACGCCGAGGGCGGTGGCTTCGATCCACGCGCGGCGCACGGGCTTCGCCGGGGTGAATCGGGTGCGGAACACCATCGGCACCGGCGACAGCTTCTTCGGCGTCTCGTAGGCGGCGTCGGTGATCCATCTCGCGACCCACGGAGTCCCCAGGCGTCCCGTGAGGAACGACGTGCGCGCGGTCGCGGTGGCGCCGCTCGTGCCGGTCGCCGTCACTTCCACGACGTACTCGCTGTAGGCCGCGAGAGGCCCGTCGTACTCGATCCCGACCTGCTCGGTGGTCTCGAGCACCCAGTCGCCCACCCGGACGGTCGCCGATGCGAGGTCTTCGCCGGCGACGCCAGAGGCGAGGCTGAACGCGAAGACGGGGGCTTCGTCGGTGATGAGGCCGTGCTCGAGCCCGTCGACGGTGAGGCGGGTGATGTTCATCGGGCGTCCTCGGTGGTGGGGGTCTTGGTGGTGATGCGGCGGATGCCTCGGATCGGGTGTCCGGCGGCGATCAGCGCGAGTCCTTCGGCGAGCGAGTAGGGGAGTTCGCCGGCGGATGACATCGCCATCGAGCGCAGCGACATCGAGGGCATCATGCGCAGCACGAAGTGGGTGCTCTTCGCGCGGGCGTCGCGTTCGAGCGAGTCGGGGAGAGCCAGGGCGGCGTCGAAGTCTTTCTTCACCCGACCGATGACGGCGCGCAGGAAGATCCGGCCGAGGAACGACCCGTGGGCGTCGCCGAGGCGTGTCTCGAGCCCGAGTCGCTTCGTCGGCGGTGCGGCCGGCACGGCGCGGCCCAGCAGCGCAGCGAACGCGTTCGGGATGCTGCGCGGCGGTGCCGCATAGGCGCGCTCGACGTGCTCGGGGTGCGGTGACCGCGAGGCGCGCCCGCTGTCGACGACGAGGGGCGCCGACAGCCGGAGGTCGGCCGCAGACGCGGCCACGACGACCTCGTAGTCGCCGTTCTCGAGCACCCAGTCGTGCTCGGCGACATCCCAGTAGGCGAGGTCGGCGAGGTCGAACTCAAGGGCCACGCGCTTCTCGGTGCCCGCCTCGACAAGCACCTTCGTGAAGGCGCGTAGCTCCTTGTCGGCCTTGAACACCCGGCCACGGTTGTTGCGCACATAGAGTTGCACGACCTCGGCACCGTCGCGGGCCCCGGTGTTGGCGACGGTTACGGATGCATCCACCCTGCCGCCGTCGACGGTGACCGCGAGGTCGCGGTAGTCGAATGTCGTGTACGACAGGCCGTGGCCGAACGGGTACCGCAGGTCGGTACCGGCCCTGTCGTGGAACCGGTAGCCGACGTAGATCGACTCGTAGTACTGGGAGACAGCCGATACGTTGTAATCGGCCGCGCAGCTCGAGTCGGCAGCAGTCATGGGCCAGCTCTCGGTGAGCTTGCCCGACGGGCTCCGCTCGCCGAACAGCAGACGTGCAGCCGCCTCACCGCCGTTCATCCCTGGGAGCGACAGCAGCAGCACCGCGGCGAGCTCGTCGTGACGGGGGATCTCGACCGGCGACCCGGTCGACAGGACCAGCACCACACGGGCACCCGCATCGACGAGGGCGTTCAGCAATCGCACCTGCGCATCGGGCAGTGCCATCGTGGTGCGGTCGAAGCCTTCGCTCTCTTCGAGGTCCCCGAGGCCTCCGAAGAACAGCACGGTGTCGGCGTCTCGTGCCGTCTCGATAGCCTCGGGCTCGAGAGTTGCGTCGATATGCAGGTCGAGGGCGCGGTACCCGCGCGCATAGCGGTACTCGACCCCGCGGGCGTCGAACGCGTCGCGCGGCGAGACGGTCGTGGGCGGCGAGATGAGCGACGACCCGGCGCCCTGGTAGCGCATGCGTTCGAACTGCTCGCCGATGACGGCGAGTCCGCCGTGGGAGCGGTCGATGGGGAGTGTGCCATCGTTGGCGAGCAGCACCGCACCCTCGGTCGCGACACGTGCGGCGAGGTCGGCGTGTGCGGCGGCATCCACCGGCTCTGCGTCTTGGTGGTGGGTGCAGCGATCGACGAGGGCGAGCACGCGCGCGACCGCCTGGTCGAGCACCTCGACGGGAAGCCGCCCGTCACGCGACGCGGCGATGATCTCGGCACGGTTGTGGGCGACTTGGCCGGGCATGTCGAGGTCGCATCCGGCGACCAGGCCGACGACGCGGTCGTGGGTGGCGCCCCAGTCGGTCATGACCAGCCCGTCGAAGCCCCACTCGTCGCGCAGGATGCCGGTGAGAAGCTCCCGGTTGTCGGAGCAGTACATGCCGTTCAGCTGGTTGTACGCGCACATCACGGTGGCGGGCGCACCATCTTTCACGATCCGCTCGAACGCGCGCAGGTAGATCTCGCGCAGCGCTCGCTCGTCGATGACGCTGTCGCCCACGAACCGGTAGTCCTCGTTGGAGTTCGCGGCGAAGTGCTTGACGCTCGTCGCGATGCCCTGGCTCTGCACGCCTTGCACGAACGCGGTGCCGAACACGCCCGATACGAGCGGGTCTTCCGAGAAGTACTCGAAGTTGCGCCCGCACAGCGGGCTGCGCATGATGTTCACGCCCGGGGCGAGGAGCACGTCGACGCCGAGGGCCGCGCTCTCGCGCCCGATCGCGGCGCCCACCTGGCCGGCGAGGTCGGGATCCCACGTCTTGGCGAGCGTGGTCGACGTCGGGAACGACGTCGACGGTTCGGCTTCGGCGAGGCCGAACGCTCCGGAGTTCTTGCGCACCTTGCGCACCCCGTGGGGTCCGTCGGTGAGGAAGAGCCTCGGGATACCGAGCCGCGCGACACCGTTGGTGTTCCAGGCGTCGACACCCTCGAGCAGCAGCGCCTTCTCATCGAGGGTGAGCTGGGCGATGAGTCCCTCCACCGTGCGGGTGTGCGTCGACGCCGGCATCAGCGGACGCCGCGGATGAAGAACGTGACGAACCCGGTGCCGAGGGCGATCACCGCACCGGTGAGGAACATGGCGGTGTAGTTGCCGCCGGCCGGGTCTCCCAGCAGCAACAGGCTCGAGCCGATGAGCGGTGCGAGGGCGCCCGGCAGCGTGGCGGCGAGGTTGTAGATCGCCATCCAGCGCCCCGCCTGCTCCCGTTCGGGCACGAGGTCGCTGGCCATCGCGACGTCGGTCGCACCGAACATGCCGGCAGCTCCCAGCACGAACATGACGGCGGCGAAGAAGAGGCCGAAGCCGTCGGTGAACGCCATCAGCGTCAGGCCCGCGGCTGTCAACACGGAGGCGGTGAGGATGAACGCCTTGCGGCGGCGCAGCCTGTCCGAGAGAAGGCCCGAACCGACGGCGAAGCCCATCGTCACCAGGATGCCGATACCGCCGACGAGCGCGAGCTTCTGGCCTGCCTCTTCGGCCGTGAAGCCGAGCCGGTCGGCCAGGAAGTAGAGCTGATAGGTGGTGAGGAAGGCCAGGGCCGTCTGCATCAGGAACTTGCCGACCCAGACCAGCGAGAAATCGCGGTGCGTGAGGGGATTGAAGATCAACAGCTTGAAGGTCTCGCCGACCGTCGTGTGCTCCACCGGAGCGGTCGAGTCGGGGTAGACGAGCGAGTAGATCAGCGCGAAGACGCCGAGCACGATCACCGGAAGCGCGAACAGGAGGACGAGGTTGCCGGTCAGCATCCCACCGATCGTGTAGCCGAGCACACCGCCCAGCTGGGTCGCGACGCCGACGATCGCACCGACCGTGCCGCGCTGCGGCTCCGGAACCCGCTCGGCGACGACCGGGGTGATGGCGGCGCCCGTACCGGCACCGCCGATGCACACGATCACCCAGCCGACTGTGAGGATCGCCACGGACGGAGCAAGCGCGACCGTGATCGAGCCGACGAGAACCACCAGGATGCCGCCGAAGAGCCAGGGACGACGACGGCCCCAGCGAGAGCGGGTGTGGTCGCTCAGCACGCCCGCGACCGGGCCCGTGATGATCGACACGACAGCACCGATGGCGGCGACCATGCCGAGCGTGACAGCTTTGTCGTCGGGCGCGAGCAGCTGCACCTTGTAGGGGAGGCTGAACAGCGCCGGCATCATGACCGTCAGGTAGAGGCCGAAGTTCATCAGGCCGAACAGGGTCAGGAACAGACCGTTGACCTTGGTCGGGGCTTCGGCGGACGGGGCGACGTGGTCGACGGCGATGTTCGACTCATCGGTGGATGACATGAGGACTCCGGTGTCTCGGGTATGAGGAGCGCTAGCGCGCGCTACCGTCGACCATACGCGAAGCTACTAGCGCGTGCAAGTGTTGGCCGCGCGCCCGAGCTTCATCTCTTGAGGACGACCGTCCAGCGCGGTTTTCGACCAAGAGGTGGTGCCGATCGGTCACGACGTCTCGCGGGCGATGAGCTCTGTGCGGGCCTTCGGGCTGGAGGTCGGGATCGGGGCGCCGTCGGCCGCGGTCAGGGCCATCTGAGCGAAATAGCGGCCGAGGCCGGCGATGTCGACGCGGACCGAACTCAGGGACGGTACGAGGAGCGCCGCGATCGGAGTGTCGTCGTGGCCGACGATCGCCACGCGCCCAGGCACCGGGATGCCGCCGCGGAGGGCGGCAGCCAGCATCCATGCCGCCACGTCGTCGTTGTACGCGACGATGCCGTCCGCGCCCGCGTCGAGAACCGTGGCCAGCTGCGTGGCGGCTGAGTCCTGATCGACGGTGACGGTCGCGACGAGTTCGACGCCGGGGGACTGCTCGATCGCGGCGAGTGCGACGCGTCGGCGCAGCTCGCCCAGTTCCGCTAGGCGGGGGTCTGCCGGCGCGGCGAACGCCAGCCGGGTGCGCCCGCGAGCTAAGAGGTGCTGCACCTGCAGGGCGGGGCCGTCGCTGAGCTCGTCGAAGGCGAAACCGTCCTCACGCGAGGTGTCGGGCACGATGTGCTCGACCCCGGCTGCGCGGAATCGCCCGATCTGCTCGCGCGAGAACGGGGTCAGACCCATGACGACATCCGGGCTGAGGGTCTCCCACAGCGGCTGTGCCTTGCCACCGACATGCGGGGTAACAGTCACCAGCGAGTACCCGGCCTCATCGAGGGCGAGGGATGCCTCGTCCAGGTTGGTGCGCAGGTTGTGGTCGAGCGGCCAGTCGGGCATCACCAGCAGCACGATCCGGCTGCGGCCGCTGGCGAGGGCGCGCGCTGCGGTATTGGCCCGGTAACCCAGGCGCTTCGCCTCGGCGAGCACGCGCTCACGGGTCGCATCCGAGATCTTCTGCCCCGGGGTGTCGTTGAGCACGAACCCAACGGTGGCCCGCGAGACGCCCAGCGAGCGCGCGACATCTGCAGCAGTGACACGCTTCGTCGCCGTAGTGCTCATGTATTCTCCCCGCCCGACTTGCACGCGCTAGCGAATTCACCGTACCATCGACGCACGCACTAGCGCGGGCTAGTTGACGGTTTACGCGGCCACTCTCTCCTGCGAGTCACACGGAGCGATCCTGGGCACCGGTGGTCGTCCCTTTCGCGCTGTCCGACAGAGAGGCGTCCTCAATTGGCTATCGAACGCACTGCCCTCCTTACCGGCGCCACCGGCAATTGGGGGCGCGCCACCCTTCACGAGTTCAGGAGCCACCCCGAGATCCGGGTCCGTGCTTTCGCGCAGCCGACGGCCCGTGACCGTGCCGTGTTGGAGGCCTTTGCCGATATGTCGAATCTCGAAGTCGTGTGGGGCGACCTCACGCATTACGAGGACGTCGCGCGCGCTATCGACGGCGTTGATGTCGTCCTCCACGTCGGCGCGGTCGTATCGCCCGTCGCTGACGAACACCCGAGGCTGGCGCATCGCGTGAACGTGGGCTCGATGCAGAACCTGATCCGCGCGATTCGCGCGCTGCCCGACCCCTCGGCAGTCGGACTCGTCGGCATCGGCTCGGTTGCCGAGACCGGCGACCGGCAGGCACCCGTCCACTGGGGACGCGTCGGCGACCCGATCCGGGTCTCGCAGTTCGACGAGTACGGGCAGACCAAGGTCATCGCCGAGAAGCTCCTGCTCGAATCGGGACTGCCGAGATGGGTATGGCTGCGTCAGACCGGAATCTTCCACCCCGGGATGCTCGAGATCCGCGACCCGATCATGAGTCACTCCCCATTCGCTGGCGTCCTCGAATGGGCATCGGCAGAGGACTCGGCGCGATTGCTCGCACGCATCGCCGGACGCGATGTTCCCGAAGAGTTCTGGTGCGGCGTCTACAACATCGGAGGCGGAGAAGGTTGGCGCCTCACCAACTGGCAACTCCAGCTCGCGATCAGCGGCGCCATGGGCGTCCGAGACGTCCGCACCTGGTACGACCGCAACTGGTTCGCAACCAGGAACTTCCATGGTCACTGGTACACCGACAGCGATCGACTGCACGAGCTCGTCCCGTTCCGTGAGGACACTTTCGATGATGCGCTCGCTCGGGCCGTCGCTACCCTGCCGCGGTCCGTTCGCTCGGCGGGGAAGGTGCCCTCGTGGATCGTGAAGCACCTCGTCATGAAGCCCCTCACACGCAAGCCGCGCGGCACCATGCATGCCATCCGTGGCGGCGTCGACGAAGAGATCCGGGCCCACTTCGGCTCACTTGAGGCGTGGAAGCAGATCGGCGACTGGACGACGTTCGAGGTGCCGGCGCCATCGCGGGTACCCTCCTCGCTCCACCACGGATACGACGAGGCCCTGCCGGGATCGGCCTGGGATGAGACCGTCTATCGTGGCGTCGCCGACTTCCGCGGCGGCACGCTCGTCAGCGAGGACGTCCCGACCGGAGCGATCGCGACCCCGTTGGTCTGGCGTTGTGGAGTCGGCCATGTCTTCGCGGCGAGCCCGCGTCTCGTACTCGTCGCCGGACACTGGTGCCCGGACTGCACGCGCGACAGCGCCACCTACGAACTCCAGGCCGAGCGCAACCCGTTCCTGGCGCAGCTCTATGAAGGAGCGGCCGCCGCACGAGTCTGAACCACACCCGATGTAGCCAGTCGCACGCCAGGCCCAGGAGGCGCGATGGCGTAACTGTCGTCGCGCCGGAGGGATCGAGGAGCGGGGGAGCAGGCCATCTTTTTCCCACCTCAATCACCCAGGGACGACCCGAGGCAACCGGATACAATCGGAGAACTCGAACCGTCCGGTTCCCTGTCAACACAAGGGAACACGAGGGTTCCGAAGACATCCGGTGAGACTCGGAAAACCGCCGATTCCTCCAAGGGGTCGCAGGTTCAAATCCTGTCATCCCGACAGAAAGAACAGAGAAGTCCCGGGAACCTCAGGGTTCCCGGGACTTCTTCGTTGGCGAAACTGCCCAGAAGTCATACCCGGGTAGGTATCCTGGAAGCCTGCGGAAGAACCGACGAGCGAGGAACTCCCATGAAGACGATCGATGCCTCCGTCTCCGACGTGGATCGCGCGGCCGACCTCCTTGCGCAGCAGCGCAAGATCGTGAACAGGCTGCGACGCGCGGAGGGCCAGTTGAGCGCGGTCATCAGGGCGGTGGACTCCGGAGCGGATTGTCGCGACATCGTTATCCAGCTGTCGGCAGTCTCGAAGGCCCTTGATCGCGCGGGCTACGCGATCGTGGCCTCGGCGATGCGCAATTGCATCGCCGATCCCGAGGACACATCGATGACCCCCGAGGAGCTCGAGAAGCTGTTTCTGACTCTGGCGTAGGGATCGTTCCCGCCCAGCGGTTCAGTGACCGAACAGCCGGGCGAAGAACCCCGTCGACGGCTCGTGGACGTGACTTTCACACCGCTGAGCTCTGGGAACTCCGCGCATGACCTGGTCAACGTGCTGTCCGCATCCCGACCATGTTGTCTTTCCGCACTTCTTGCACGTCACTGCGTAGCACATGTGCTGTCTCCTTCTGTGGTGTTGATCAGGCGAGCGTGAGGAAGAGCTTCTCGAGCTCTGCGGTGGTCAGATCGCCGTCGCCGCGTTCGGCGTCGGGTGTGGTGACGCATTCCTTCATCGCGGTGGAGATGATGACGAAGCCGGCGCGGCTGAGAGCGCCGGAGACGGCCGCGAGCTGGGTGACGATGTCCCGGCACGGCTCGTCGGCGTCGACCGCTGCGATGACCGCGTCGAGTTGCCCCCGCGCGCGACGCAGCCGATTCGAGACGAGCTTCTGAGCGTCAGACACCCTGCAGCACGCTTTCGGTCGTGAGCAGCTCCGAGGCTCGCCCGCCGAGCGCCGCGCGCAGCGTGAGGATGCCGCCGGAGAGCGACGCCGAGTCCATCCCTGCCTGACTGACCACGCGGTGAGCGATCGCGGACCGGACGCCCGAGGCGCACATCACGCGGACTGGACGTCCGACCGCCTGCTCCCGCACCTCGTCGATGCGCTCACGAAGCTCGGTGTGAGGGATATGCAGCGCGCCGGGCAGGTGTCCGGTCACCCACTCGTCGCTCCTGCGCACATCGAGGATCAGCGCTTCGTCGAGCACGTCGTCGAGATCCTCGGCGT
This sequence comes from Microbacterium sp. Soil_C_42, assembly GCF_057656735.1. NCBI lineage: Bacteria > Bacillati > Actinomycetota > Actinomycetes > Micrococcales > Microbacteriaceae > Microbacterium > Microbacterium sp. Soil_C_42. The sequence goes on along the minus strand of NZ_JBDGJU010000005.1, from coordinate 123,038 downwards.
ACCAGAGCTTCAGCGTGCCGTTCAGAACGTTCTCACCGACCATGCCGGTGAGGTTCACGGCATCTTTCGCCTGTCCATACGGCGGGGAGTAGGCGAGGTCGAGGTCGATGAGCTCGTCGACGGCCATGCCTGCGCGGATGGCCGTGGCCAGCACATCGATGCGCTTGTCCACCCCCTCCGAACCGACAGCCTGTGCACCGAGCAGCCGTCCTGTGTCGGGATCGATGTGCACCACGAGATGGATCTGGCTCGCGCCGGGGAAGTACCCCGCGTGCTGGTTCGCGTGCAGATGCAGCGTGCGGAAGTCGCTCCCGGCTGCTTCGAGCGACCTCCGGTTCGCTCCCGTCAACGCGGCCGTCAGCGACCCGACTCGAACGATCGCGGTCCCGACCGGCTGAGGGATCTCGCGTGCGGTCTCGGGCCGGATGATGTCGTCGGCGACGAGCCGGCCGGCGCGGTTCGCGGGGCCGGCGAGAGCGACGGGGCGTCGAGCGCCGGTGACCGCGTCGACGCTCAACGTCGCGTCCCCCACGGCCCAGATGCCCGGGACGTTCGTGCGACCGTGACGGTCGACGATCATCGCTCCGCGTTCGCACGCGACTCCGGCTTCCTCGAAGATCGCGGTGTCGGGGCGAACGCCGACGGACATCACGATCAGATCTGTCTGGAGCTCCGTACCATCGGCCAGCACCACGGTGTCGGCATCCGGTCCGGGCTGGATCGACGTCGCTGCGACACCGACACGCAGATCGATGCCGAGTGCGCGAAGTTCCTCGGCCACCAGCCAGGCCAGTTCCGGCTCGACCGGCGGCAGCGGCTGAGGGGCCAGCTCGACGACCGAGACATCGAGGCCCTGGGCGGCCAGAGCTTCGGCCGCTTCGATCCCGATGAATCCCGCACCGAGGACCACCGCGCGGCGAGCGCCAGAGGTGACCTTCTCGCGAAGAGCGAGCGCATCCTCGACGGTTCGCAGAGTGCGCACCCTGGGCGATTCCACGCCTGGGATCGGCGGAACGAACGCCGAGGCGCCCGGCGAGAGCACGAGCGCGTCATAGGCGATCTGCTCGATTCCGTCCGCCGAGCGGACGGTGAGCGTGTGCGCATCCGCGTCGACCGAGATGACTTCGTTGCCCGGTCGAACATCCAGCGCCAGCGCTGCGCGCAGTGATGCCGGAGTCTGCACGAGGAGCTCGCGGGGGTCAGTGATCTCACCGCCGACGAAGTACGGCAGTCCGCAGTTGGCGAACGAGACGTGCGCGCCCCGCTCGAGCACGATGATCTCCGCTGATTCGTCAAGACGACGGGCGCGTGCCGCGCAGCTCATGCCTCCAGCGACTCCGCCGACGATCACGATCCTCATCGCACGACCTCCGCTTCCTGATCTGCGCGAGCGATCTCGGCACGGACGGCGTCCATGTCCAGTGCCCGGACCGCGTCGATGAGCTGGTCCAGCTGGGCAGCGTTGAGGGCCCCTGGCTGGGAGAAGACCAGAATCCCCGCGCGGAAGATCATGAGTGTCGGGATGGAGCGGATCTGGAACGTCGCAGCGAGGCCCCGCTCGCTCTCGGTGTCGACCTTGCCGAACACGATGTCGGGGTGTGCTTCCGAGGCGCGTTCGAATACCGGCGCGAATGCGCGGCACGGGCCGCACCAGGCAGCCCAGAAGTCGAGGAACACGATGTCATGGTCTGCGATCACGGCCGGCAGACCAGCCTCGCTGATGTCGCGGGTTGTCATGAGCTTATTACCCCCTAGGGTATTTTTGGAGGCAGACTTCCGCCTGCGAATCCTGGTGGTTGTGGGCGACTCTAGGGAACGACGGGCAGGCCGGTGGCTTTCGCGGCCTCGTTGATGCCGCCGGCGTCCTGCACGGCGAGATCGGCATCCTCCATGACGGATGCCGCCTGCGCTGAACGGTTTCCGGACTGGCAGTACACGACGTAGTCCGCATCCGAGTCGAGGTCGGCCACGACGTCGCCGAACGACGGTGATTGCGCGTCGATGTTGACGGCCCCATCGAGATGACCGGCCGAGTACTCCGCCGGTGTCCGGACATCGACGATGACGGTGTCCGCACCCAGTTCGAGCGCCGCCGGAGAGCCAGCGCAGCCGCTCGCGCCGAGGGTCAGCGTCAGCGTGGCGACGCCGAGACTGAGAGACCGCAGACGACTATGCCGCGACATCCGCGTGCCCCGTGCAACGCTGCTCGTCGGGCACGCCCCGAAGAGCCTCCTCGACATGCTGACCGCAACCCTCCCAGGTCGCCTTGCCGCACACTCCGCAGGTCACTCGACTGCACATGATTTCGTCCTTCCGGTTCGGTGACCCCATCCTAACATACCCCCGGGGGTATCTGGAAAGGGTGAGTGACACGCGCCGGAACGCGGGCACGGGCCGAGGGGGAATCGGCGGAGGTCAGGAGATCGCCCCAACTCTTCACAGGGGGCGCAGGTCCGGAAGACCGCCCCTCTTTCGTCTTCTCCTACGAGCGGATCGAGCGTCTCCGCCTCGCGTGGCCGACCATCCCCGCGCCCAGTAGGAGCAGGAGCCCCGCGGCCACGAGCGCGGCGGACGGATCCGCACCGGTCGGCGGCAGACCGCCGGCGGCCGGCGGAGGCGCCGCGGGGGACGTCGCCGGAGGCGTCGTGACCGGCGCCGCCGCGACGACCACGACGATCGTCAGCGCCTCGCCGGTGCCGCCGTCTTTGTCGGTCGACGTCAGCGACGCCGTGTACGTGCCCGCCGCCGCGTAGGTGTGCGTGATGGGCGGATCCGCCGGGCCGACGACCGGCCGGACCGACGAGCCGTCACCCCAGTCGACCGCGTACGTGAAGTCCGCCGCCATGTCGGCGGACGACGGGTCGTCAGCCCCGACCTTGATCGTGAACGGTGATCCGGCTGTCGCGGTCAGGGCGCCGGTCACGACGGTGTCGGGCGCCGTGTTGACCACGGCGAGGCTGGTGGTGGCGATGCTCTGCCGCGAACCGAGCGTCACGCGGAGGGCGATGGTGCGGTTCGACGGGCCGTCGTCGATGCCCACCGCCTCGAGTTGATCCCAGGTCAGCGTGGGCGCCAGGCCGCTCGCATCGTCGTAGTCGCCGTCTGCGTCGAGATCCCACTCGTATGCGGCTCCGGGGCTGGACCCCGTGCCGTCCAGGGCCACACTGTCTCCCTCGGCCACCGAGTACGGTCCGCCCGCCACCGCGACCGCAGGGGTCAGCACCTCCTGATCGACGCTCCCGCTGCTGGTGGCGTAGGCCGCCGTCCCGGAGTAGGTCGCGATGAGGGGGTGCGTGCCCACACTGAGCGTGCTCGTGGTGAGCGTCGCCATCCCGTTGGCGTCCACGGGGACGTTGAGGGCGAGCGGCGTCGCTCCGTCGGCGAACGCGACGCTCCCGCCGGCGACGGGCGAGCCGCCGGAGGTCACGGTCGCGGTGAACGTCACGGCGTCGCCGAAGACGGACGGGTTCGCGCTCGAGGTGAGCGCCGTCGTGGTGGCGCTCACGGTCGCGACCGTGAGGCACCACCCACCGGTGATCGATCCGGCGTCCCCGCTCGCGTCGTCCACGATCCACAGGCTCCAGACGCCGTTCGGGTTGCCGCCGGTGAACGTCGCCAGGGTGGTCGACCCGCTGACGGCCGGAGCGGGCGCGGGGAACCCAGCATCCGTGCCCTCTGTATCGAGGTCGGTCGGCCGGAACGTGCCCGAGACCAGCGGTGCAGGCACCGAACCGGCAGCGGCGTCGTCGAACGTGAGCGTCGCGCCGCTCACGGGTGCGATGCCGCCGGCGTCGCTCATCAGCAGGAGGTTCGTCGACGCAGCGGGGCCGGACAGCATGATGTCGAGGTCGATCGGCGCGGCGTGCGTGATCCCGTTGAGGGTCGCGGTGACCTTCGCGACCGGACCGGCGAGCCCTGACACGGTGATGTTCGACGGATAGGGGGTGGATGCTCCTGCCTGAGGAAGCGTCAACGTCCCCGGGTTGCAGAAGGTGTTCCCGGTGACGACGGTGGTGTTGTCGACCCGCTGCGACACCGAGCCGTTGCTCCCCAGGAATCCGGGACTGCCCGCGTACGTCGCGAGGATCGCGTGGGTGCCTTCGGCGAGGGTGCTCGTCGTGAGTGACGCCTGCCCCGAGGCGTTGAGTGCGACCGCGGGACCGGGGGCGGCGTTGTCCGCCAGGAACGAGACGCTCCCTGTCGTCACGGGGTTGCCTCCGGCGGTGACCGTCGCGGTGAAGGTCACCGGGTCGCCGGTCTTCGACGGGGTGCCCGACGTGGTCACCGTGGTGGTCGTCGCCACCGCGGCCTGCTCGGTCGTGATGACGAGGCTCCATCCGCCCGACATCATCCCCAGATCTCCCGTTGCGTCGTCGACGATGAACAGCTGCCAGGTGCCGTTGGGGGCGATACCGGTGAACGCTCCCGCGAGAGTCGTCTGCGCGGATGGGGCGGGTGCGGGCGCAGGGAAGGCGTCTGCGCCGCCGTCGCTGCTCGGACGATATGAGCCGGTCGGGACGCTGCCGCTCGGCACGATGCCGGCGGCGGCATCGTCGAAAGTGAGCGTCGCGTTGTTCGACGTGGTCAGCGTGTTCGGCGCGCCAACGTCCGACATCACGACCAGGTTGTGCCCGGTGGGCGCGACGACCAGCGCGTCCACGTCGTTGAGCGCCCCATGCGTGAGTCCGTGGAAGACCACCTGGACCTTGGTGACGAGCCCCGCCACGCCCGACACCGTGATGTTCGACGGATACGGGCTCGCGGGACCGGTCTGGTTCGCCGATCCCGCCGCGGGAATGGCGATCGACGCCGTGTTGCTGAAGGTCGTCGGTCCGTCCGCGCGCGCCAGCGACGGCGCGGCGACGACGCCCAGCAGTGCCAGAGCGATGGAGACGGATGCCGCGACCCCGCGTCGCGGGAGCCGTGAGCGTGAGGTCGCGCCTCGCCGCAACTCGGACCTGACCATGCTCTGCACCCCTTCGTCGGGATCCGGTGCGCTGGACCGCCGTGGGGCGAGGGTCACGGACACAGGGCTTGACGGCACCCTACGACCGGCGTGGTCCGCTTGTACAGGCCCGTGCCCGACTCGACGCAGCGGCAGCGAGGCGGTCAGCCCGCAGTCGTCAGCACGCGTGCGACGCTGTTCACCCGTGCATCCGGCGTCGACTCGTCGATGTTGACGACGGCGGGCTGGTGCTCGAGCACCTCTTCGCGCTCGTACTGCGCGTACGACATCACGATGACGACGTCGCCGGTGTGGACGAGGCGCGCGGCGGCGCCGTTGATCTGCATCACTCCCGTGCCGCGCTCGCCGGCGATCGTGTAGGTCTCGAATCGTGCGCCGTTGTTCACGTCGACGACGTGCACCTGCTCGTGCTCGACGATGTCGGCGACCTCCAGCAGATCGGCGTCGATCGTGATCGAGCCGACGTAGTTCAGGTCGCTCCCGGTGACGGTGGCGCGGTGGATCTTGGATTTGAGCAGGGTGCGACGCAAGGGAGACTCCGGGGGATAGTGGACCGAGTCCGATAATAGGACCGCCCCGACCCGAATCGTGGTCACGTGCCCGCCCGGGTAGTCTGGGGAGCGATGGGGAACACTCGTGCCGAGGCGGCATATCTGCGGGCTCTCGCGGCGTTCCGAACCCCCACCCTCGACCTTCTTCACGGCCGCTACGCGCCCTTCGTGGTCGCGGCCCTCTCGATCGTTTTCACGGTCGATCGCCCGTCGGTCGAGATCTCCGACGCGCACGCGGAGGTCGCCGAGATCCTCGACGAACTCCGTGCCGCGGGGTACGACGAGGGCGATCGCACGCTCCCGGTCGGCACCGCCCGCGAGATCTGCCGCTACTGGGTGCGGGTCGGATGGCTCGTGCCGCAGATCGACGGCGACGCCGAGGTGTACCGCCTGACCGCGCACGCGGTGGGCGCGCTCGAGATCACGGGGCGCACCGCCGGCGGCCGGACGCGCGTGTCGAAGTCACGCGTGCGCACTCTGCTCGAGGCGGTCGAGCGCCTCTCCGATCACGCCGAGACGGATCCCGCCGTCCGGATGGCCCGCCTCATCCAGGAGCGCGATGCGCTCGACGCCGAGATCGCCCGCCTCGAGCTCGGCCAGTCCGAGCCGATCGACGACGAGCAGCTCCTCGAAGAGGCCGAGAACGTCCTGCACCTGGCTCGCGAGCTCCCGGCGGACTTCACCCGCGTCGCGGAATCCATCAAGGCCATGCAGCGCGACGTCGTCGCCGACCTGCGTCGTGACGTCCGTCCGACCGGCGAGGTGCTGCGCGAGTACCTCCAGCGCGGCCAGCACGTCATGCAGTCGACCGCCGAAGGCCGCGCCTTCGCCGGCGCGCTGCGCCTGATCGGCGATCCGGAACGCATCGACAGCCTCACCGAGCAGCTGCACACGCTGCTCGCGCAGCCGTTCACGCGTCTCATGGACGGCGAGCAGCGCAAGGAGCTGGACGCCATCGGCCGCCGGGTCGAGCTCGGCGTCGAGGAGGTCCTCACCGCACAGCGCCGCGCCTCCCGCGTCATCACCGGTCAGGTCCGCACCCACGACCCGATCCGCGACCGCCAGGTCGACGATCTGCTCCGCGACGTCATGTCGGGTCTGCAGACGTGGACCCGCAGTTCCTCCTCCGATGCCCCGGTCGAGCCGCTCCGCAGCCTCCCGATGGCCGACCTCGGCCATCTGCGGCAGTCGGTGAGTGACATCCGTCCTCCCGGCTCGCCCGCGCCGCTCACCGCCGCAGACGAGGACGCGGAGTTCGCGGATGCCGACACCCGCGCGTGGGGAGGACCCCGGTACGCCGAGCTCGAGGCCTATGTCGCCGGCCTCGGCGACGAGTTCGATCTGGGCGACGCGTTCCAGGGGGCCGACGACGAGGCCCGGCGGCCGGTGGACCTCGTGGGCCTCCTCGAGATCGCCCACCGCAACGGCATGACCGAAGGCGGCGACGTGTCCGTCGTCGAAGCCCTGCGCCCCGACGGGACGACGCGACGGTTCGCGTTCGGATCCGTGACCGCTCGCACCGCGAAGGAGCACGACGATGACTGAGACCGCCACACAGGCCGATCTCGAGGCCGGCGATCTCGATGCCACCGACATCGCCGCCGAAGACGCTGCCGCGAGCGACGCGTTCATCGCACCCGCGGCGATGGAGGACGACCTCGACGAGCTCTTCCCCGGCGATCGCGGCGTGCTCGACGCCGCGGTGCGGCGCGTGTTCGTGCACGTCCTGCAGCGGCGGTTCCTCCTGGCGGACCGCAGCCGCGAGGAGTGGACGGTGCTGCTCGACAACCAGCAGCTCATCGAATCGCGCCTCAACGACCTCTTCGTGCGTCTCGTGGTCGACCACGACCGCGGCGTCGCGTACAAGCAGCAGGTGCGCTCCGACGAGCTCGAGATGCCCATCCTGCTCAGGGATGCCCCGTACACGCGCTCCGAGACGCTCGTCCTCGTGCACCTGCGCACGGTCTACCAGCGCGAGTCGGCGGCGGGGGAGCCGGCGGCCCGCGTCGACATCGAAGACGTCGAGCAGACGGTCATGAGCTACTTCGTCGATGCCGACGGCGACACCGCCCGCCGGCAGCGCTCGATCCGCAAGGCGATGGACCGGCTGGCACGCGACGGCATCGTCGACGAGGAGACCACCGGCCGGTTCCGCATCAGCCCGCTCGTCGAGATCGTGCTGAGCGCCGAGAAGCTGCGCGAGCTGCGCGACTGGCTGCGCACGCAGTCTGATCCGGCGGGCGCGGAGGGCGCAGCATCCGTCGCCGCCGTCGATGTGTTCGACGAGGCTGAAGAAGACGACGAAGACGACCTCGAGGAGACCGCGCTGTGACGATGCTCGACACGCTGTTCGGGCTGATCCCGGCGGCATCGCGCGGCCAGCAGTGGCTCGCCGAGGACCTGCAGCTCGTCAACTGGGGTGGCTACGACGGCGCGCACCGCGTGCGGTTCTCACCTGAGGCGACCCTGCTGTGCGGTGGGTCGGGCTCGGGCAAGTCGACGCTCATGGACGCGTACATCGCGCTCATGATGCCTCACACGACGCCGTTCAACGGCGCGTCCAACGGGGGAGTGACCGGGCGTCCGCGCGGCGACGAGCAGCGCAACATCCTCTCTTACGGACGCGGCAAGCTCGACGAGTCGCGCACCGACGAGGGCACGAAGATGCGCGTGCTCCGCGGCGACGGCGAAGACACGTGGACCGCCGTCGCGATGACGTGGATCGACCACGACGGGTCCCGCTTCACCGCCGTGCGCGCGTGGTACATCCCGGCCGGCGCGCGCGTGCTCGAAGACACCGTGCGCGTCCGCGCGACGACGGACCGGGCGTTCGATCTCAGCTCACTCCAGGAAGCCGCCGCGCTGCGCCTCTCCGACCTCTCGATCCGCAACGCCGGGCTCGACCCGGTGGGCACCGATCGCGAGTTCTCGGCGCGGCTGCACGCGGTGCTGGGGATCGGCGCCGCGGGCGCGGGGGGCAAGGCGATGAGCCTGCTCGCCCGCATCCAGGCCGGCCAGCAGATCACCACGGTGGACGACCTGTACAAGCGTCTCGTGCTCGAAGAGCCCGAGACGATGACCACCGCCGACGCCGTCGTCGCGCACTTCGACGGCCTCGAGAGCACGCGCATCCGCATGCTGACGGCGCGCCAGCAGGTGAGCGCACTCGAGCCCATCGGCGAGCTGCGCGAGAAGATCGCGGCGGCGCTCGAGCGCGTGAGGCTCATCGACGAGGTCGGCGAGTTCTCGGACCCGGCATCGCTGGCGACGCTCTGGCGCGCCGATCGGCGACTGGGCATGCTGCGCGAGGTCGAGACCGAACTGCGGGACCGCAAGAACGCCGCCGACATCACGCTTCGCGAAAAGCGGGCGCTGGCCGACGCCGCCGAGGCGGAGCGCGACGGTCTCGTCGAGGTGCTGCGACTCTCGGGCGGCGATCGCCTCGAGACCGCCCAGCGGGAGCTGCGCGAGGTCGAGCGGCGGCTGACCGCGACGCAGACCCGCCGCGCGGGCTTCGACGCAGACCTGCGGGCGATCGGCGAGGATGCGGCCACGCAGGCCGAGTTCGCCGCGCTGATCGACCGCGCCCGCGAGAGCCTGGCCGACCGCGATGCGAAGGGCGGCGTGCGGGCCGAGTACGCCGAGGCGATCTCGGCGGAGAAGTCCGCAGCACGCGAGATCGCCGAGCTTCAAGCCGAGGTGCGGCGGGCGAGCGGGCTGCAGGGCAATATCCCGCGGGCGCTGCACGAATCGCGCGAGCTCGTGGCGCGCGCGGCCGGCATCGACGTCGAGGATCTGCCGTTCGTCGGCGAGCTCGTCGAGGTGCGCACGGAGTTCGAGCCGTGGCGCGAGGCCTTCAACCTCGCGCTGGGCGGTTTCGCCACAACGCTGCTCATCGACGTGGAGCATCTCGGGCGGTTCCGCACGGCGATCGACTCCGTGCGCACACCCGCGCGGCTGCGCTACGAGGGGGTTCACGCCGGACTCGACGAGGCGGACCTGCGCGACACGACCACGCTGCCCGGTCGCCTGGACTACCAGAGCACGCCGTTCACGGGCTGGCTGCAGGAGCGTCTCGCCGACCGCTTCGGCTTCGTGTGCGTCGATTCCGCAGCCGGTCTGTCGCAGCACCGCATGGCGCTCACGATCACCGGCCAGATGTCGCAGGGCAGTCGTGGTGCGCACGGCGGCCACGGCCGCGAGAACGTGCTCGGCTTCTCCAACGACCGGCGGCTCGCCGACCTCGCGCGGCAGCTCGACGACGCCCGTGCGCAGCTCGAGCGCGCGACGGAGGACCGCACGCGGGCGGATGCCGCGCTGGACGCCGTCGACGCGCGCTTCGCCGTGTACGCCAAGGTCCGCGATCTCACCTGGGAGCAGGTCGACGTCGCCGCCGTCACGGCCGAGCGGGACCGTTGGCTCGCCGTGCAGGACGACGTGACGGCATCCCATCCCGAGATCGCCCGCGTGCAGGGGCAGATCGCTGCGGCCAAGGGCAAGGCGGCGCGCCTGCGCGAAGAGATCGCGCGCACCGTGGTCGAGCGCGAGCAGATCGAGTCGCAGTGGAGCGACGTCATCGACGACGTCGACGCGGACCAGACGGTGATCGATGCCGCGGAAGACGCGGGACGGATGCTGCGCCCCGAGCAGATCGCGTTCCTCGACGAACGCTTCCGCCTGACCGAGGCGTCGCGGCCGGCGAGCGCATCGGACGCGCTGGCGGGTTTCGTCGCCGCGCTCACCACCGCCGCGCAGCGACTGACCGAGGATCGCCGGGCTGCCGCCGAGTCGCTCGAGCAGCAGCGCGACAGCGTGCGGCGGATCATGGTGGGCTTCCTCGAGCGCTGGCCGAACCCGAACCTGCTGCCCGACCCGGATGAATCGGTCGACGACTTCGAGCGCATCCTCGAGGCGCTCCGAACGAGCGGGCTGCACGAGCTCGAGGCCGAGTGGCGCGACAGCCTCCTGAAGCTGTCGGGCAACGACCTCACCAATCTGGACTCGACGCTGAGCCGCTCGATCCGCGAGATCCGGGACCGCATCGAGCCGATCAACGAGATCATGCAGGACCTGCCGTTCTACGACGACGATCACCGGCTGCAGATCACGACGCGCGAGAACCAGTCGGAGGCGCGGCGCCGCTTCCGCCGCGAACTGCGCGAGGTGCGTGCGCTCATCGAGGCGGCGTCGTCCGACGAGGAGCGCGAGCAGGTGTACCGGCGCATGTCGAAGCTGATCGGCCACATGCGCCGCTCGTCGCCCGACTTCGGCGATCTGATCGACGTGCGCAACCACGTGCGGGTGAGCGCCGAGCGCGTCGACGCCGCGACCAAGCAGCATGTCGCGCTCTACGACCACATTGGCGAGAAGTCCGGCGGCGAGTCGCAGGAGCTCATCGCCTTCATCGTCGGTGCGGCCCTGCGCTATCAGCTCGGCGACGCCGGTGCGGTGCGTCCGCGCTATGCCCCGGTGTTCATGGACGAGGCGCTGATCAAGGCCGACGCGCACTTCACCAAGCGCGCGATCGGCGCGTGGCGCGGCCTCGGCTTCCAGCTCGTGATCGGTGCGCCGAACGACAAGTACAGCGCGATCGAGCCGCACGTCGACGTCGAGTACGACATCCTCAAGGACACCCGCGGCCGCTCGTGGGCGAAGCCCAAGGTCGGCCTGCGGGGCTGACCCCTACGCCCGCGAGCCGCCCGACTCCCACGCCTCGCGCCTGAGAAACGCGAGCCGGCCGGACTTGCCGGGCAGCTCGACCTGCGGTCCGAGGTCGAACCCGAAGAGACGAGCACGCGTGACGGCACGCTCGTTGTCGACGTCAGGCTCGATCACGATGCGGTCCACGGCCGCCTGCGAGAACAGGAACCGGGCGATCGCGTGTCCGACGCGCGTGGTGAACCCGGCGGCAGGCGCCCCGCGGTCGCCGAGAAGGAAGTGGATGCCGACATCCCCGGGTTCCGCGGCATACACCTCGCCGAGCGGGTCGTTCTCGGGCTCGTACGTCTGCAGCAGCACGATCGGGAGGCCGTCGCGCCGGATCAGGAAGGCGTGGTGGGTCGAGAGGCCGTCGACGTACGTGTAGAGGTCGCTCAGCTCCTGGGGCGTGAGCTCGCCGAGCCCCCAGAAGCGGGCGGTCGGTGCCGTGACCCAGCGATGGATGACCTCGAGATCGGCGACGGGGTCGAGCACGGCGATCTCGACGCGGCCGAGCACCGGGTCGTCGGCCGTGTGCACGATGTCTCCGGCGGGTCCGCTCACGAGGCGGTGTGTGGTGAGGGTGGTCATGCGGCTCCTGTCGGGGCATCGGGTCGGAGGCGCGACCAGTCGGTCACGACCCGCGCGGGTCGGACCTCTGCCCAGGCGGACAGCTGATCCGCGAAGTGGGGCGAGGCGGGGTCGCCGGCGGCGCCGAACGGCACGCTCCACAGGCTGTTCTCGCGGTCGGCCAGATCCCACGCCCATCGTGCGACCGAGCCTCGCCACGACCGGTCGGTGACGCCGGGGGTCGAGCCCGTGCACCGCACGGTGTCGCCGTCGCCCGACAACGGCACGTCGAGGCCCGCTCCCGGATCGACCGTGCCGCGCACGTCGGCGAGCACGTGCACCGGAAGCAGCCGATGCGTCGCGCCCCACTCGGCCGCGTCGGTGGCGTCATCGAGCGCCGCAGCCGCCAGGGGCTCGACGTCGTCGCGCAGTGCAGGGTGTGCGAGCAGCCTCGTCAATGCCGCGGCGACCTGGCCGGTGACGGCGAGCCACGGGTCGAACACCGCGCCGTAGCCGTGCGGCAGGTGCAATGCCACCAGCGCGGGGTGGGCGGCGACGCGCCGCACGAGAGCGGCTCGCCACGCCGCGAACATGCCGCCCGAGACGGATGCTGCGCCCATCCGTCCGTCCCACTCCCGCAGCGCATCGCGCACCGCTGCGGCACGTGGCGGGAGTGGCCCCCGCGGCAGGAACCGCAGCAGCGCGATCGCCGACCCGCTCGCCGTGTCGCTCCAGACGGGCCCGAAGTCGTCGACGGACTCCGGCCTGAGCTCTTCGAGCAGGACCCGGATGCGGTCTGCGCGGTGGGACGACGAGTACGCCCACCCGAGGTCGATCGCCGGGCGGCCGGGGCGTTCGTTCGCATCCACCGCCACATCGGTCACCTCGAGTGGGCGCGTGCCCGCTCGATCCGCCACCGCCGTCGCCGACTCCGCACGCAACGGCAGCCGACGCTCGGGGCGCGGACGATCCGGCGTCACGCCCACCGTCGCGGCGAGCACCGTGCCGTCGTGGTCGGCCGCGAGCACGCGGTTCACCGGATCGACCCATCGTCCGAATGCGGCCACGACATCCCCGGCCGACCGCGCTCGCAGCAGGCCGAGCAGTGCGCCGGCGCCGAGGTCGGCGTTCGTCCGCGCGGGCATGCGCACGCTCCACCCGACGAGCTCGTCTCCGTCCGCACGGAGCTCGGTCACGACCGTGCCCCGCTCCGTCTCGATCGCCTCGACCTCGACCGGATCGCCGCCGCGCACCCGGATCACCGAGCGCTCGACGTCGACGTCGCGCCAGCCGTCCGGGCCGAGCGCCTGGAAGCCGCCCCGAACGCGGCGCAGTCGCTCGCGGAACAGGTCCACGCCGTGCGCCATCGCGTTCGTCACGCCCCACGCGGCGTGACCGGTGTGCCCGAAGTGCGGGGCCCCGGGCACGCCGGGGAACGCGAGGCCGACGACATCGAACTCGTCGCACGCGAGCCGCACCTGCTGGTACACGCCGGGCAGCTCGAAGATGCGGTGCGGGTCGCCGGCGAGCAGCGGCAGCCCGCTCGCCGTCCTCGAGCCGTGCAGCGCCCACGCGTTGCTCCCCGACGCGGGCAGGGTCTCGTCGCCGCCGTCGCCGTACCCCGCGAAGACGTCGACCCACGCGTCGCCGAGCGTCGCGGCCACGTGCTCGCGCCACAGCATCACGGGGAACGTCGAGAACAGCGCGTGCGCGACGTGCAGGACGCCGAGCGGGTCGTGGTCTTCCCAGGGTTCCGGGGGTCGCGCGTCGCCGAAGAGCGCGTCGAGCGCCGCGAACTCGGTCGCCCCGGCTCCGATCGCCGACATCCCGCGCCGGACCCCCGCCGCATAGCGGGTGATGAACGCGCGGGTCTCGGCATCCGTCCCCTCCAGCGCTCGGCGCGCGGTGTCGTCGAGCCGAGCGCGTCTCGCGAAGGCGTCCCACGCCACGCCGGCCGCGCCGATCAGCTCCGACAGCCGCCCCGCCGCACGCAGCCGGTCGACCTCGATCTGCCAGCCACGGTCGCGCGCCGTCACCTCTCCCTGCGCCTCGGCGAGATCCCCCGCATCCGCGGCGCGGATGTGGGGGATGCCGAGGTCGTCGCGATAGACGTCCGCCATGGCGTCAGACTCCCACAGGCTCCCGCAGCGCGCCCGAGCCCACACGCGAACGCGCGACCGGGTTCGACAGCGTCCCCGCGTACATCAGCGACGCGGACTGGTTCGCGAGGTCCACCATCTGCAGCGTGTTGCGCAGCTGCAGGCGGTTGAGGCACGAGTGCGCGAACGTGTCGGCGCGCAGATCCACCCGCGAGTCGATCCACGGATGCTCTGCCTCGTGCTCGTCGATGATCTCGGCGGCGATCCGCCAGAACGCGCTCTCGGGCAGCGTGCCGTCGGTGTGGAGGATGCCGGCGAGGTGACGCAGCACGCCGTCGAACACGTCGGTGAAGATCGCGAGCGCCTTCTCTTCGTCGTCGACCGGCGAGACGATGCGGCGCACGTCCTCCGGCACGGTCCGGTCGGCGAGCAGGGCCACCTCTTCGCCGATGTCCTTCATGAACACGCCGGTGGGAACGTGGTCCTCGAGGATGAGGATGAGGTTCTCGCCGTGCGGCATGAACGCGAGGTCGTGCGCAAGCAGGCAGTGCACGAGCGGACGCAGGTAAGCCCTCAGGTAGGCGCGCACCCATGTCGTCGCCTCGATGCCCGACTCCCGCACCAGCGCCGTCGCGTACGAGTGCCCCCGCGCGTCGCGATGCAGCAGCGACGCCATGGTCGCGAGCCGCTCGCCCGGCGCGATCAGCGGCACGGGGCTCTCGCGCCAGAGGGCGGCGAGCATCTTGCGGTGCGCGGACGGCGCGGGCGTGCGGTGGTACGCGTCGCCGGTGTAGCCGATCGAGGCGCGCTCGCGCAGCACGCGGAAGCCCGAGTCGCGGAGCGTGGCGTCGTGGGCCACGAGGTCGGCGACCCAGTCGTTGATGGCGGGCGTCGCGCGCATGTAGGCGGGCGATAGCCCGCGCAGGAACCCCATGTTCTGCACCGCCAGCGCCGTCTTGACGTAGTGGCGCTCGGGGTGCGTCGCGTTGAACATCGTGCGCACCGACTGCTGCGCGCGGTAGTCGTCGTCGCTCTCGCCGATCAGCACGAGATCGCGGCGCGCGATGTCGGGCGCGAACGTGATCGCGATGCGGTTCTCCCACTGCCACGGGTGCACCGGCAGCAGGTGGTAGTCGGCGGAGGTCTCACCGAGCTCGGTCAGCCGATCCGCGAAGCGCGCGTGCTCGGCGGGCGAGAGCTCGCCGGAGAGGAGGGATGCCTCGTCCAGGCCGGCGCCGAGCGCCAGATGCGATGTCGAACGCCGCGCGGCGAGCCACACCATGCGGAACGGCCGACCGGCTTCGGGGGAGTAGGCGGCGTGCGCCGAGACGCCGAAGCCGATGC
Organism: Microbacterium sp. Soil_C_42; assembly: GCF_057656735.1. Taxonomy (NCBI): domain Bacteria; kingdom Bacillati; phylum Actinomycetota; class Actinomycetes; order Micrococcales; family Microbacteriaceae; genus Microbacterium; species Microbacterium sp. Soil_C_42. The sequence continues at coordinate 107,811 of NZ_JBDGJU010000005.1, read as the reverse complement.
GGCCGTTGTTCGCGACGAACCCGGGGTGCCCCTCGGTCATCGCGGACTCGATCGTCTGGAAGTCGGCCCCGAGCAGGTCGTCGGCCGACGGCCCGCCGTGCGCGACCTTGAACGCCGCGCTCGCCAGCGTGGACGCGATCTCTTCGAGGTAGATCGGCAGCAGTGCGTCGGACACGCCGAGCACCGGCTGCAGCTCGAGGATGAACGCCTGCGCGTCGAGGTCGGCGGGCTCGCCGGCCACGAGCCGGTGCAGGCTCGCCTCGTCGAGGACCCAGTGCTCGAGCTCGGCGCGGACCGCCACGAACCGGTACTCGACGTCGGCGCCCGGCACGACGACCCGCCAGCCATTCGGGGTCGCCTCGGGTGCGAGCAGTCGCTCGTGGCTGAATTCGGCGATCGCCTTGGCGACGAGGTGCCGCTGGGCGCCGGCGAGGTGAGCGGGGGAGAGGTGGGCGGCGGGGGCGGTCATGCGGGGATCCCTGTTCGTGCGAGCGCGGGTGCCGCGACGGCGGCGAGTTCGGAGCGGGCGTAGTCGTCGCGCGTGCAGACGGAGAGCACCGCGGTCTTGGTGTGGTCGCCGTCGTCGATCGAGACGTCGCGCAGCTCGGTGAAGCCGGCGCGGAGGTTCTTGCGCCGGATGCGGTCGTTGCGGGCGTCGGGCTCGACGACGACGCGCTGCGCGCCGAGTCCGTCGAAGCACCACCTCATGACCGTGGCGAAGACCGCATCGGTGAGGCCGTGGCGGGGCTCGCCTTCGGGCGGAGAGATGAGCACGTGCATGCCGAGATCGCCGGGGAGCGGATCATGGATGCCGCGCAGCAGCACTTGCGCCGGGTCGTACGTCTCGGCGAAGAAGGTCGGGACGCCGTCGACCAGGCCGAGCCAGGCCTGCTGATGCGGGTCCGCAGCAATGCCCCCGAGGTAGGCGCGCACGGCGCCGACGTCGAGGTCGCCCATGCCCCAGAACGCGGCGTGCGGATCGGTGAGCCACTGCTGCAGCACGGGGGCGTCGCGCTGCGGGTCGGCGGGGACGATCGAGGTCGCGAGCGTCATCGGGCGGCCCCGACCGTCGCGGGCACGTCGGCCGGTACGCCGAAGTCCTGGAAGGCGATGCGCCGCTCGATCGGGTACACCTCGCGGCCGATGATCGACGAGAGGATCGACGAGTTGCGCCACGCGCCGAAGCCGAGGTCGGGCGCGGTGAGCCCGTGCGTGTGCTCCTCGCCGTTCTGCACGAACACCCGGCCGCGGCCGCCGTCGACGCTGTAGTCGCGCGCCACCGCGAGACGGCCGAGCATGTCGTGGTCGAGGCGGTCGGCGATCGGCTCCAGGAAGGGTGGCGTCTGCGCGGCGTAGCCGGTGGCGAGCACGAGCGACGCGGTCTCGCGTTCGTGTTCGCGATCCACCTGCGCGTGGCGCAGCTGCAGGCGGTACCGCGAGCCGTCCCATTCGGCGGATGTCACCTCGGTGTCGGTGAGCAGCGTGGTCGGCACCGGGCCGTCGGCGCTCAACCGGTAGAGGGTGTCGTAGATGTCGTCGATCAGGTCGGCGGAGATGCCCTTGTACAGACTCCGCTGTTCGCGCCCCAGGTGCTGCCGGATGCCGATCGGCAGGGCGTGGAAGTGATCGGTGTACTCCGGCGACGTCATCTCGAGCGTGAGCTTGGTGTACTCCATCGGGAAGAACCGGGGCGACCGGGTGATCCAGTCGAGCCGGTAGCCGCCGTCTCGCGTGCCCTCGAGCAGATCGCGGTAGATCTCGGCCGCGGACTGGCCGCTGCCGACCACCGTGATGGAGCCCGACGCGCGCAGCGCGTCGCGCTGATCCAGATACTCCGAGCTGTGGATCACGGGGCCCTCGAGCCCGCGGAGGGCCGCGGGGATGACGGGCTGCGTCCCGACTCCGAGCACGACGTGCCGCGCGCGCAGCTCGCTCTCCTCGCCGGTGTCGGTGCGCATGGCGCGCACGACGTACACATCGTCGGCGAGGTCGTGCTCGACCGCGATCACTTCCTGGTTCCAGCGCAGATTCGGCAGCTGAGCAGCGGCCCACCGGCAGTACGCGTCGTACTCGGTGCGCAGCGCGGAGAAGCTCTCGCGGATGTAGAAGGGGTAGAGGCGTCCGGTCTGCTTGAGCCAGTTCACGAACGAGAACGGCGACGTCGGGTCGGCCATCGTGACGAGGTCGGCGAGGAACGGCACCTGGATGGTGGCGCCCTCGATCATCATCCCGTGATGCCAGCGGAACCCGTCGGCGCGATCGAGGAACACCGCGTCCAGCCCGGTGGGTTCCGCCAGGCACGCCAGCCCGAGGTTGAACGGGCCGATCCCGACGCCGACGATGTCGTGCACTTGCGCGCTCATGCGGACGCCTCCGCACCCGCGAGGGCCTCGTCGAACTCGGGCGCGATGCCGGCGAGGGTGGTGGCGGCATCCTTCACCATCGCGAGGATCTGACGGATGTCGTCGAGCGTGGTCTCGGGATTGAGCAGCGTCAGCTTGAGGCACGGTCGACCGTCGATCACGGTCTTCGCGACGAGCGCCCTGCCCGACTCGAACAGCACGCGCCGGACGCCCGCCACGAGGGCATCCCGCGCCAGGTCGTCGACGCCCTCGGGGCGCACGCGGAACAACACGGTGCTGAGCTGCGTCCGGCCGACGAGCTCGAGCTGCGGATCCGCCGCGATCTCATCGCCGACTGCGGCCGCGAGGTCGATGACGGTGTCGAACATCTCGCCGATGCGGTCAGCACCGAGCGCGCGGAGCGTGACCCAGAGCTTGAGCGCATCGAACCGGCGCGTGGTCTGCAGCGACACGTCGACCTGGTTCGGCTCGTCGTTCTCGAGCGGGTTGAGATAGTCCGCGTGCCAGGCGCCCGCCGCGAGATCGCGGGGCTCCCGCACCAGCATCGCGCTCGACGACACCGGCTGGAAGAAGCTCTTGTGGAAGTCCACCGTCACCGACCGCGCGCGCTCCACCCCCGCGAGCAGGTGCCGCCGGCGCGGCGACACGAGCAGCCCGCAGCCGTACGCCGCGTCCACGTGCAGCCACACGGCGTGCTCCTGGCAGACGTCCGCGATCGCGGCGAGCGGGTCGATCACCCCGCGGTCGGTCGTACCGGCGGTCGCCACGACAGCCATCGGAAGGCGACCGGATGCTGCGGCCTGGCGCAGCGCGAGTGCCAGGGCCGCGGCATCCATTCGTCCCTCCCCGTCGCCGGGGACCTCGATGACCGCGTCGTCGGCGAGCCCGAGGAGGAGTGCGGACTTGCCGACGCTGAAGTGGCTCGATGCCGTCGCGAAGACCACGAGCCGGGAGAGCGCGCGCGGGCGCGGCAGGGCAGTGGCGGCCAGCGCCGCCTCACGGGCGAGCAGCAGCGCGTGGAGGTTGGACTGCGTCCCGCCCGAGGTGAAGACACCGCCGCCGTGGGTGAAGCCGACGCGGTCCGCGGCCCACCGGATCAGTCGCCGCTCCATGAGCGTTCCGACAGCGGACTGGTCGTACGTGTCGACCGACGTGTTGACCGCCGCGAGCACGGTCTCGGCAGCGACCGCGGGCAGTGCGACCGGGCAGTTGAGGTGGGCGGCGTACGCGGGGTGGTGGAACCACACGGCGTGCTCGAGGAACAGCTGATCGATCTCACGCACGGCCTGCGAAGATCCCACGCCGTCGCCGTCGAGGGCCACGTCGTCGACGAGCCTCTGCAGATCGGTGCGGGAGGCGCCCGAGAAGGGCTGCGTCGTCGTCTCGAACCGGTCGGCGACCTGCGCCGAGGTCTGTGCGATGAGGTCGCGGTAAGCGTCGGCGGTGGGGCGTGTGAGCAGATCGAGCACGGGGGAGAGCTCCTTTGTTAGGGTTGCCTAGCCTAACTAAGTCGATCTGGGAGCGTGTGTCAATGTGCCGGCGTAACACGCCTCCCGGGCTCGTCAGTCGGCCCAGGCCTCCTCGATGGCGATGTCGCGTCCGAGCACCCGCGACGCCGCGCGGTGGCCGGAGAGCATCGCCGCGGGCACGGTCGCCGGGTCGTCGGTCCACGTCGCCTCGCCGGCGAGGTGGAGCACGCCGCCGATCGGCGTCGAGAGGTCGTCGTGGTCGGCCGTCGTCGACCCGACCGTCATGTAGGCATAGGACCCGTGCGACCACGGGTCGTCCTGCCAGTCCGTGACGTGCACGTACCTCGGCGTCTCGACGCGGTCGCCGTACAGGCGCCGCAGCTGCACGAGGATCGACTCGACGATCTCGTCCTCGGTCCAGTCCCACGTCTCGACCGCCGCCGGGCCGGCCGCGAAGGTCAGCAGCGTCGGCGTGCCGTCGAGCGCGGTGAGGTCGTACCAGGAGTGCCACCAGCGACTCTCGGGGCCCTGCTGGCGGATCGCGTAGACGCCGTCGTCCCAGAACTTCACCGGGAACCGCAGGAACACCTTCTCGAACGCATTCATGGCGAGCCTGCTCAGCGCGCCCGCGACGGGTTCGGGCAACGGCGGCTCGATCACGAAGTCGTCCGACTGCAGCACACCGACCGGCACGGTGACGATCGCGGTGTCGGCGGCGAACAGCCCGTGGTCGGTCGTGACCAGCACGCCCTCCGCAGACCACTGCACGTCGGAGACGACATGGATGAGACGGATGTCGAGTCCCTCGGCGAGCCGCCGCGGCAGGCGGTCGTACCCGTCGGGGAACACGACCTCGTCGCCGTCGATGGAGTCGTCGTCGAGCCCGTGCGCGGCGAGATCCTCGATCCACGCGCCGTACTGCTCCTCCGAACGGTGCTCGAGGTACTCGCGCACGCGCTGCGTGCGCTCCGCGTCCCACCCCTGGGCGGCGAGCGCGGCGTCGGTCACATCACGGTACGACGCGTCGGGGGCGGAGGCGGCGACCACCTCTCGCAGCGTGGCGTCGACGGCGTGGATGTCGTCGATGTACGCCCGGGTGGCGGCATCCGTCAATCGCTTCCCATCGGGTCCGTAGTACGCGATCGGCCGGCTGTCGGGCTGGTAGCCGCCGACGGTGAACTCGACGGTGCGCATGCCGAAAGCCGCCGCCGCGGCGGCGACGGGGGAATCGGTGATGCCGTGGATCCACGAGGCGCCCATGTCGGTCACCGTGCCCGGGAAGTGACGGTCGGTCGAGACGCGGCCGCCCACGCGGTCGCGGGCCTCGAGCACGACGACACGGCGGCCGGCCCTTCTCAAGAGGCGTGCGGCGGTGAGACCTGCCACCCCCGCGCCCACCACGATCGTGTCGAAATGATCCATCTGCGATCCTCCTCGGCCGGCGCATCACCGCGCCCCTCGACGCTAGCGGCATCCGGCAGATCGCAGATCCGCGGGCGCCGCGGTGTCAGAGCTTGTAGCCGATGGCGCGCAGCAGATCCCGCCGATCCGCGACGTCCTGCTCGGTCTCGACGCCGACCGGCGGCTCACCGTCGATGACACCCGCGACGCCGCGTCCGGCGTCGGTCACGGCGACGAGGATCTGCACCGGGTTGGCGGTGGCGCAGAAGATGGAGCAGACCTCGGGCACGGCTTTCACCTGGTTGAGGACATTCACCGGGAAACCATCGCGCAGCATGATCACGAACGCGTGGCCCGCGCCGATCGCCAGCGCGGCATCGACGGCGAGCGCGACGAGATCGTCGTCGTTGCCCGTGCGGCGCACGAGCCGCGCACCGGATGCCTCGCAGAACGCGACTCCGAACCGCAGCGTTCCGCCGACCCCGGCGAGTGCCTCGTGCAGGTCCTCGACGGTCTTGATGAAATGCGACTGGCCCACGATGACGTTCACGTCGTCCGGCTTGACCAGCGGGACTACCTCGATGTCGACGGTCATGGCAACCTCCTCCGACAGCGCCAGCCTAGACTCCCGGCCTTCTCGCCGCGCGGGGGTCTGCGCGCCCTATACCGGCCGGGTGGTGAGCAGCAGCCGGCAGTGGTGCGCCGTCACGAAGGGCTCGAGGCGCTCGAGCTCCAGCGGCCCCTCGGTGTGCAGCAGCACGTCCTGCACCAGGCGCGCGTGCACGCCGCACACCAGGGCGCGGTCCTCGTCGATCATGTCGTGGTACCGGCACGGCGCGAGGTCGAACGACAGCGTCTTCTCGTCCACGGCCGGATCGAGCCCGGCGTCGTCGAGGTGCTCGTACAGCACGTCGAGCTGCCGCGCGGCGTCGGCGTGAAGCTCCGGAGCCTCGCTGCGGGTCACGGCACGCAGCATCCGCCCCCTCGCCTCGGCGCCCTCGACGCGCGCGCTCGCCGCGTCGCTCGACGCCGACTCGCGCACGGGGTGGAACACCACCGGAGGGCGCCCTCGGACGCCGACCTGGATCGTCTCGCTGCGGATGAGCCCCTCGTCCTCCAGCACGCGCAGATGGTCGCGGACGGTGTTCAGCGGGATGCCGGACTCCGAGGCGAGCTCGCCGGCGCGGCGTCCGGGCACGCGCTGAATCGCCTGCAGCAGCTGCAGGCGGCGGGGCTGGGTGAGTCCGCGGAAGTCGTGCGCGCGGCGGGGCATGGCTCCAGGGTAGGAGGGCCGTCCCCGCCCGCGTCGAGAGGTGGGCCGGATAAAACCGGTGGAACGCCCGCCGCGTGAGGCAAGGACGGAGGAGAGTCGAGGCCGTCGCGTCCGGTCCGAGAAAGGAACCCCATTGCAGCTCTCACCGGAGTCCGAAGCCATCGTCCGCGCCACCGCGGGTGTCGTCGCCGAGCATGCCGAGGAGATCACGAAGGTCTTCTACCCGGCGATGTTCGCCGCCCACCCCGAGCTCCTCCGCGTCTTCAACCGCGCGAACCAGGCCGTGGGAGAGCAGCCGAAGGCGCTCGCCGCGTCGGTCGTCGCGTTCGCCGTGCAGCTCATCGACCCGGACGCGCCCGACTTCACCCCCGTGATGCGCCGGATCGCCCACAAGCACGTCTCGCTCGGCATCCAGGCGCGCTCGTATCTCGTCGTCGGACACCACCTCCTGGCGGCCGTGGGGACGGTGCTCGGCGACGCCGTGACCCCCGAGGTGAAGTCCGCGTGGGACGAGGTCTACTGGCTGTTCGCGACGTCGCTGATCGCCGAGGAGGCGAAGCTCTACGCCGAGGGCGGCACCGACCCCGAGCAGCCGTGGCGCTCGTACCGGGTGGTCGAGCGGTTCGAGGAGTCCGACGACGTCTTCTCGCTCCTGCTCGCGCCGGTCGCGGGCGAAGTGCCCTCGCACCACACCGGGCAGTACGTCGCGATCGCGGTCGACCTGCCCGACGGCTCGCGCCAGCCGCGCCAGTACACGATCTCGTCAGGCCCGCGCGGCGACTCGCTCCGCGTGACGATCAAGCGCGTGCGCGGCGTCGGCGACACCCCCGACGGCCAGGTGTCGACGTGGCTGTACGAGAACGCGACGCCGGGAACGGTGCTCGACGTGTCGCAGCCGGCCGGCGACGTGGTGCTCGACGATTCCGAGCAGCCCCTCGTGCTGGTGTCGGCCGGCATCGGCATCACGCCCGTCGCCGCGATCCTCGAAGACCTCTCCCGTCGCCAGCCCCAGCGCACCGTGCGCCTCTTCCACGCCGACCGCGCGCACGACACTCATGCGCTGTACTCCTCGCTGCGCCGGCAGGTGCTCGCGATGGACGACGCGAAGGCGCAGAACTGGTACGAGACGGATGCTGCGACCGCCCCCACGCTCCACCCCGCGCGTGAGGGGTTCATGGACCTCGCCGACGTCGAACTGCCCGACGGAGCGACGGTGTTCATGTGCGGGCCGCTGCCGTTCATGCGCACCTCCCGCGCGACGCTGATGGCCCGCGGCATCCCGAGCGAGCGCATCCACTACGAGGTCTTCGGCCCCGACCTCTGGGCGCAGAACCCCGAGGGCGCGGCCGCCTGAGCTGGGGGACGACGGCCGGTACCCGCGCGGGTGCCGGCCGTTTGCCGTTGGCGCGCGCACAGGATCGGAGGTCTCGCCCGACACGCCGGGGACGGATGCTGCCAGCCGGCGTGTCGCGAAGGACCTCCGATTCTGTGCCCGTCGCCGCGGCGGCCTACCGCGCGCCGGACCTCGGTGGGACCATGAACCATGGCGACGGGGGCCGACGGGGACGGGGCCGACGGGGGCGAGGCCGAGAGCGACGCCGCGCTCGCGCGCCGGCTGCAGATCCTCGCGACCGAGCACTGGGGGCTGCTGGCCGCACGCAGCACCGCGCAGAGCGAGGTGCTCACGCGCATCACGATCTACCTCACGCTCGTCTCGGCGGGCCTCGTCACGATCGGCCTGCTGGGGCAGGCGACGCGGTTCGGGTCGTGGTTCCCCGCGGCGGCGCTCGGCATCCTCGGGTTCCTGTCGGTCGTCGGCCTGCTCACGCTCATGCGCGTTATGACGGTCGCCGAAGAGGACCTCATGTACGGGGTCGCGATGAACCGCATCCGCGGCGCCTACGCCGACGTCGATCCCACCGCCGCCCGCTATTTCCTCGCCTCACCCAGCGACGACCAACTCGGGTCCATGGTGACCTACTCGTTCCTTCGCTACCGCGGCGGGCTGGAACAGGTGCTCGGCTCGTCGATGATCCTCAGCATCCTCGTCAACGGGTCGGTCGGGGGCATGTTCGTCGGCGGTCTCTGCGCGGCTCTCGGCACGCCGGTGATCGCGGCGGTCGTCGTCGGCGTCGTGGTCGGTCTCGCCATCGTCGTGACTGCCGTCTTGTACGGCGGGGTCCGCTACCGGACGGTATGGACGACGTACAGGCCGCTCCGCCCGAGCGCGGGCCCGCCTCCGCACTGGGCGCAACGCTGATCTCCGCACCGCGGCAGGCGATGAAGGACAGCCGCGTCGTGTCGCGGATGTATCAGACGGGGGCCCAGACGCTCTGTCGTGTCGTTGAACCCGACATCGAGGAGCTGTCATGCGCATCACCTACCGCATCCTGTCATTCGCCATCTGCGCGCTCGTCGCGCTGCAGGCGGCGTCGCACGCCTGGGCCTCAGCCGGGCTCGGCCTGTACATCGCCGAGGGCGGCGTCGTCGACGCGTCCGCGCAGGAGGGCCCGCCGCCGTTCCCCGAGGTGATGGGCTTCATGATCCACGGCATGAACGGCATGTTCGTCATCCCGGCGCTCGCGCTGATCCTGCTGATCGTGTCGTTCTTCGCGAAGATCCGGCGGGGCGTCGCGTTCGCCGCCGTCGTGCTCGGGCTCGTCATCCTCCAGGTGACGCTCGGCCTGTTCGGTCACGGCATCCCGCTTCTCGGGTTCTTCCACGGCGTGAACGCGCTGCTGCTGTTCACGGCGGCGCTCCTGGCCGGACTCAACGCCTCGAAGCGCCGCGTCTCGGCACAGGCCGACGCGGTCGCCACGCCCGCTGCCGCCAGTGCTTCCGCCTAGGACCGCCTCAGCGAAGAGCCGGTGGGCGTGGTTCGCCCGCCGGCTCGGCGCTGTGCTGGGCCTGGTCGCGGTCGGGCTCGTCGGCTGGATGTGGTGGGCGAGCGTGCTCCCCGGCTCGTACTCGGCGCTCGACATGGGCGTGCCGGATTTCGGGGGCGGCGCCGGCTCCGAAGCCCACGCCGCGGCGCACGCCCATGCGAGCGCCGCCGGCGGCACAGCGGCCGCGCCCGCAACCGGTGAGACGTCCGTGCCCGACCTGATCGCCGACCCCGATCGGCCCGCCGACGTTCACGTCGAACTGACCGCGCGGGCCGAACGCGTGAGCCTCGACGGCGGAGAGCCGTTCGACGGCTTCACCCTCAACGGCAGCACGCCGGGCCCGACCATCCGGGCGACGGAGGGCCAGCTCGTCGAGGTGGTGCTGCGCAACGAGGACGTGCCCGCCGGCGTCACCGCGCACTGGCACGGGGTCGACGTCCCCAACGCGATGGACGGCGTCGCCGGCGTCACGCAGGACGCCGTCATGCCAGGGCAGAGCTTCACCTACCGCTTCGTCGCCGAGCAGGTCGGCACGTTCTGGTACCACGCGCATCAGGTGTCGCACCCGCAGGTGGTCGGCGGCCTGTTCGGCGCGCTGATCCTCGAACCGGCTCCGGAGACGGATGCCGCAACCGCCGCCGTGACCACTGCCGGCGTCGACCTGGTCGCGGCGATCCACACCTACCCGGGCGGGCAGCGCACGATCGGCGGCGCGCTCGGAGACTCCCACCACGTCGCCGCTCCGGGCGACATCGTCCGTGTGCGGCTCGTGAACACCGACTCCACGCCCACCTCGGCGTGGGTGACCGGGTCGTCGTTCCGGGTGCTGGCGGTCGATGGGCACGACCTGGTCGGTCCCACGCCTGTCGACGATCACAGCGTGCAGATCACCGCAGGCGGCCGTGCCGACCTCGAGCTGCGCGTTCCCGACAGCGGCGCCGCCCGCGTGCAGGTGCCGGCGGCCTCGGTCACCATCGGCCCCGACGGCGTCGAGGCCGACGAGACGTCGGCGCCGAGGGAGCATCTCGACCTGCTGTCCTACGGCGAACCGGCAGACGTCGACTTCGACCCCGAAGCGCCGGATCGCCGCTTCACCTACGACATCGGCCGCCTCCCCGGCTTTCTCGACGGTCGCCCCGGCTACTGGTGGACGATCAACGGCGGCATGGGGGCCGCGGTGCCGATGTACATGGTCGACGAGGGCGATGTCGTCGTCATGACGATCTCCAACAGCAGCGGCGAGGGGCATCCGATGCACCTGCACGGCCACCACCTCCTCGTCCTCTCACGTGACGGCGTACCGTCGTCGGGGAGCCCGTGGTGGGTGGACTCCCTCGATGTCGCACACGGCGAGTCGTTCGAGGTCGCCTTCGTCGCCGACAACCCCGGCGTCTGGATGGACCACTGCCACAATCTCCCTCACGCCTCGGAGGGGCTCATGACCCACGTCGCGTATCACGGCGTCACGACGCCGTTCCGCCTCGGGCGCGACACCGGCAACGACCCGGAGTGAACGCCCGGCCCCGCCCCTCGCGTGAGAGTGTGGGCGCATGACCTCGCTCGACCCGCTCCCCGCGAACGGCCCGGCGCTCGTCATCCGGCAGGAGGAGCGAGCGGATGCTGCGACCGACCTCGAGCGTTCCGTCGAGCTTCTGCGAGCCGTCGCCGACGGCACGATCGCGCAGCACCGGGTGGTGCGGGTCTACGCGCCGGTGCCGACCGTCGCGATGAGCCGCCGCGAGAGCCGGCTGCCAGGATTCGAGGTCGCGCGGACCGCCGCGATCGAGCGCGGCTTCGCCCCGGCCATCCGCCCGACCGGCGGTCGCGCCGTCGCGTACGACGAGAGCTGCATCGTTTTCGACGTGGTCGCGCGCGAGGCCGAAGGAGCGATAGATCAGGCGCGGTTCTTCCGCGAGATCGGCGACGCGCTCACCGCCGCCCTGCGCGGACTCGGCGTAGACGCCCGCGTCGGCGATGTGCCGGGCGAGTACTGCCCCGGCGAGTTCAGCATCAACGCTCGAGGAGCGGCCAAGCTCATCGGCACCTCCCAGCGCGCCGTGCGGGGCGCACGGCTGCTCAGCGGGATGCTGCCGCTGGGGGCGGTCGATCGGTTCACCGATGTGCTCCTCGCGGTGAACGCGGCCCTCGAGCTCGACTGGGACCCGGCGACCTTCGGCACCCTGGCCACCGAGGTCCCGCGTATGCCGAGGTCGACGGTCGAGGATGCCCTGATCACCGCGCTCGCCGGCGCCGCGTGAATCGCTGTTGCTCGCGGGTCCGGGGCGTTTCGACTCGCTCGTTCCTCGCTCGCTCAACGACCGGTGGAAAAGCCAGCCCGGAGACCCACGCCACCCTTCCTTGCTTCGTCTCGCCAAACCACCGCGTTGCTTCGACTCGCTCATTCCTCGCTCGCTCAGCGACCGGGTGCCATCACCACCGGTCGTTGAGCGGAGGGCGCTCTGGCGCCCGCAGTCGAAACGCCTCGAGCATCCGGGATCATCGGCCCCTGCTCACCCGGTGATCGAGCCGAGGGGCTGCGGGATGCCGCCGCCCGCGGGACGGAGGGTGCGGGCGTAGTCCTCCTTGAGCACGGCGAGGTGGAACCACGCCTCGACGCCCGAGACGCCGGGGATCTCGCGGATCCGCTCGAGGCTCGCGTACAGCGCGCCGGCGGACGGTTCGACGAGCGTCGTCACCACGTCGAAGCGGCCGAGGGTGCGCGCGGCGAAGTCCACGCCGCGCCACGTGCGCAGCGCATCGGTCACGCGGTCGTCTGTGCCCGCGAGGTTCAGGCCGACGCCCATCGACAGCTGCCGATGCACGAGCCCGCGCGCCTCGACGGCGCTGATCTTGATGACGCCGCCGTCGACGAGCCGCTGCACGCGTGTCGTCACCGCCGAGGGGGAGAGCCGCACGGCCTCGCCGAGCGCCCGATAGCTCTTGCGGCCGTCGCGCTGCAGCTGCTCGATCAGCGCGGTGTCGATGGCGTCGATGGTGACGTCGCCGTGGTACTCCGAGACGAAGAACCCCTTGACCACGTCGGTGTAGATCAGCGTGTTGATGTCGGCGACGCCGGGCAGCGCCCGGATCTGGGCGAGCAGGTCGTGCAGCGCCGGCATCGACCCGAGTCGCACCTCCGTCACGAGGTCGTACGCGCCGCCGACGGCGGAGACGAGCACCGTTTCGCTGAGTCCGCGCAGATGCTGCGCCACGGGCTCGACGCCGCCCTGCGTGCGAATCGATACGTGCGCCAGCACATGCTGCCCGAGGAAGACCGGGTCGACCGCGGCGACGACCCGCACGGTGCCGTCGGCGAGCATCGCGTTGAGCCGGGTCGAGACGGCAGCGCGGGACTGCCCGAGGCGACCGGCCAGCGTGTGGATGCTCGCGCGCCCGTCGACCTGCAGTTCGCGGATGAGTTCGGCGTCGAAATCCATCGCGATCGTCCAATTCGTCGATTTTCCGGGGAACGCACGTCGTCGCGTACAGAATCCGAGTCTAGAGCCCTCAACACAGGACGTGACAAATGGTTCTGCGCAGAAGTTCGAACAGAACGCCAGCAGAATCAAGCCATGGCTGGAGTTCTGCCCTTGCCAGCGGCATCCGTTCGTCCTTAGCCTTCATCGCATCCCCGATACATCCGCAAAGGAGCGGTCATGACTTCCACCACCAGCAGGGCGCGGCGCGCAGGCATCGCCGCGTTCGTGGGAACCACCATCGAGTGGTACGACTTCTACGTCTACGCGACGGCCGCCGCGCTCGTGTTCGGGCCTCTCTTCTTCCCGAGCGGCGACCCGCTCGCCGAGACCGCCGCCGCCTTCGCGACGTTCGCGGTGGCCTTCCTCGTGCGCCCGCTCGGCGGCATCATCTTCGGTCACATCGGCGACAAGCTCGGCCGCCGCGTGTCGCTGGTCATCACGCTCCTCCTGATGGGCGTCTCGACGGTGCTGGTCGGCTGCCTCCCCACCTACGAGGCGATCGGCATCGTGGCCCCGATCCTCCTCATCTTGCTGCGTGCACTGCAGGGCCTCGCGGTCGGCGGCGAGTGGGGCGGCGCCGTGCTCATGAGCGTCGAGCACGCTCCGGCCGGCAAGAAGACGTTCTACGGCGGCTTCACGCAGCTGGGCAACCCGGCCGGCGCGCTGCTGGCGTCGGGCATCTTCGCGATCATGTCGCGCTTCGGCGAGGACTTCATCATGAACGGCGGATGGCGCATCCCGTTCCTGCTCTCGATCGTGCTCGTTGCCGTCGGCTTCTGGGTGCGGTACCGCGTCGAGGAGTCGCCGGTGTTCGAGCAGAAGATCGAGGGGCGCAAGCAGACCATGCCGCTCGCGTTCGCACTGCGCGTCAACTGGAAGCCGATCCTGCTCGGCATCGGCCTGCTGCCCATCTCGACCGGCGGCTACTACCTGGCCACCACCTTCGCGACCTCGTACGCGACCGGCGAGCCGATCAGCATGAGCCCGCAGCTCATCCTCGACGCCATGACCATCGCCTCGTTCATCGAGTTCGTCGTGACGCTGCCCGTCGCCTGGCTCGGTGACAAGTGGGGCCGCAAGAACATCATGTACATCGGCCTGGTGACCTCGGTGCTGACGTTCGTGCCGTTCATGCTGGTGCTCCCCGGCAAGGTCGAGCCCGTCATCTTCCTGCTGGCCTCCCTCGTGCGCATCGCGATGAGCGCCACCTACGCGCCGATCGCCGCGATCCTCGCGCAGATGTTCCGCCCGCAGGCGCGCTACACGTCGATCGCCCTGTCGTACGGCGTCGGAGCGGCGATCTGGGCCGGCTTCTCGCCCTGGTTCGCGACCATGCTCATCGCGTGGACCGGCAGCGTCTGGTCGGTCATCTTCATGTTCATCGGAATGGCCCTGCTCGCCGGCCTCTGCACCTGGCTCGCGCCGCAGCACTCCGACGAGGCGCCCGTGACGGACTCGTTCACGCCGCGCACCGACACCACGGCTGCCCGCACCCTCTGAGCACGGCTCCGTCCGCACTCGAACTCGAACCGAGGACACCATGAGAAAGCTCGCCCCCTTCGACCGCCCCGGGCAGCAGGCCCCGCGCCTGGTGATCGCCGGCGCCATCCACACCGTCGACGCGCAGGGCAGCACCGCCACCGCGATGCTCACCGACCGCGGACGCATCGTCGCGATCGGCACGACAGAGCAGTGCCGGGATGCTGCGGCCGCCCTCCGCCTGGACCCCGAGGTCGTCGACCTCGGCGACGCCGTCGTCGTGCCGGGCTTCGTCGACGCGCACGCCCACCCGCTCATGTACGGCCAGCTCATGACCTGGGTGGACTGCGGACCCGAGAAGGCGGGCAGCATCCCCGAGATCGTGGCGCTGCTGAAGGCGGCGGCTGCCGAGCTTCCCGAGGGTCGCCCGGTGCGCGGCTACGGCTACGAGCATCGCAACCTCGCCGAGCAGCGGCATCCGTCCCGATTCGAGCTCGACGAGGTCGCGACCGATCGCGAGGTGTACCTCATGAACGCGTCGGGGCACGGCGGTGTCGTGAACTCGTACACGTTCGCGCTGAACGGCGTCGACCGCGATACCCCCAACCCCGAGGGCGGCGAGATCTTCCGCGACGCCGACGGCGAGCTCACCGGCGAGATCTCGGATGCCGCATGCAACATGCTCACCGGAGTGCACGGGGTGAAGATCGGCCACCACGGCCCGAACTTCCACCTCGCCGACGAGCCGGAGGAGCACCTTCGGCAGCTGGATGTCGCGACCCAGCGCTTCCTCGCCGGGGGAGTCACCACGATCGGCGACGCGCAGGTGTCGCGGCGCGAGTTCGACATGTACCTGCGGCTCGCCGAGGCCGGGCGCCTGGAGCTCAGGGTCTCGATGTACCTGCTGTCGCACCTGCTCGACGACGCGCTCGAGATGGGCCTCGTCGGCCAGTTCGGCAACGCGCACCTGAGCTTCGCCGGCATCAAGCTTTACGCCGACGGCACGCTCGGCGGGTGGACGGCGTACTTCCCCGACGGCTACGTCGGTGACCCGTGCCGCACCGGCCAGCTGTACCACGAGCCCGCCGAGTACACCGCGCTCATCCGCAAGGCGCATGCGGCCGGGCTGCAGACCGCGACCCACGCGCAGTCGCCGACGGCGATCGAGATGGTCGTCTCGGCGATCGAGGCGGCGCTGGCCGAGCACCCCGACGACGATGCCCGCCACCGCATCGAGCACTGCGGGCTGCCGACGCCGGAGCAGATCCGGCGCATGGCGGCAGCCGGCATCCGTCCCGTCAACCAGACTCAGCACTACTTCAACTGGGGCGAGGGCGTCGAGCAGGCGATCGGCACGCCGGGGGAGCGGTTCAACCCGCTCGGCGAGTTCGAGGCGGCGGGGGTGCCGTTCACGATCTCGTCCGACGCGCCGGTGGCCGAGCCCATCCCGCTCGAGGCGATCCAGACCGCCGTCACCCGCGTGACGCGCCGTGGCCACAAGCTCGGTCCCGACAGCCTCCGGGTGTCGGCGGATGCGGCGCTGCGCGCCCACACGTACGAGGGCGCGGTCTCGCTCGGCCGCGAAGACGACCTGGGCTCGCTCGAAGCCGGCAAGTACGCCGACTTCGCGGTGCTCGGAGCCGACCCGCTGACGGTCGACGCGACCGAGATCTCCGAGATCCCGGTGCTCGAGACCTGGGTCGGCGGAGAGCGCCGGTACGCGATGGCTCGTGTCGAGGCGCTGACGTGACCGCCGACGCCGCGGC
This sequence comes from Microbacterium sp. Soil_C_42, assembly GCF_057656735.1. Classification (NCBI taxonomy): domain Bacteria; kingdom Bacillati; phylum Actinomycetota; class Actinomycetes; order Micrococcales; family Microbacteriaceae; genus Microbacterium; species Microbacterium sp. Soil_C_42. The sequence continues at coordinate 91,696 of NZ_JBDGJU010000005.1, read as the reverse complement.
GCGGTACGCCGACACGACTGGGCGCGCCGTGCTCGAGACCGTGCGCAACTACGGGGTGACCGCCGTGTTCGGCATCCCGGGCACCCACAATCTCGAGCTCTACCGCCCGCTCGAAGGCCTCGGCCTGCGCGCGGTGACCAATCGGCACGAGCAGGGCTCGGGCTACGGCGCCGACGGCTGGGCGCAGCAGACCGGGCTGCCCGGCGTCGTCATCACCACCTCGGGGCCGGGTCTGCAGAACGCGATGAGCGCGATCGGCACGGCGTTCTGCGAGTCGCGACCGCTGCTGGTGATCTCACCCGGCGTCGCGCTCGGGGCCGAGTTCCGCGACGTCGGCACCCTCCACGAGACGAAGGACGCGACCGCGATGGTCGGCGCGATCGCGGAGTGGTCGCGCCGCGTGACGAGCGCGACGGATGCCGTCGACGCGGTGCACGACGCGTTCGCGCTGTTCCGCACCGGGCGCCCCCGTCCGGTGCACATCGAGATCCCGCTGGACGTGCTCGAGGCGCCGGCCGACGTGCCGGCGGCCGCGCGCGAAGCTCGTCCCGCTCCGGCGCCGGTTCGCGGTGACGCGGGTGCGGTGCGTGATGCCGTGAAGCTGCTGACGGATGCTGCGCGCCCGGCGATCGTCGCCGGCGGCGGCGCCACGCGCGCCGGCCGGGCGATCACGGCGCTCGCCGAGCGGCTCGGCGCGCCGGTCGTCACGACCCTCAACGGCAAAGCCACCGTCGACGAGCACCACCCGCTGTCGCTGGGCTCGAACCTGCGGCTCGAGGCCGCGCGGCGGGTCGCCGAGGACGCGGACGTGCTCCTCGTGCTCGGCTCGAAGCTCGGCGAGGCGGAGCTGTGGGCCCCGCGGCTCGAGGCGCGCGGCGCGGTGATCCGTGTCGACATCTCGGCCGCGCAGCTGCACAAGAACCTCGACGCGTCCGTCGGCATCGTGGGGGACTGCACCGCCGTGGTGGAGGAGCTCCTCGCGGCGCTTCCCGACGCGCCTCGCGCTCCCCGTGACGTGACCGCCGAACGGGAGGCGATCGCCGCCGAGACCGCTGCGATCCTCCCGGAGACCGTCGCGCTCGCCGAGGCGATCGCCGCAGCCCTCCCGCGCGACGCGATCGTCGCCGGCGACTCGTCGCAGATCGTGTACATGGCGCTCGCCAACGTCCTGCGCCAGTCGTGCCCGCACTCGCTGCTCTACACGCCGACCTACGCGACGCTCGGCTACGGCCTTCCCGCCGCGATCGGCGCACGGGTCGCCCAGCCCGCCGAGGGCGGCCGGCCCGTCGTCGCCGTGGTCGGCGACGGCGCGCTGATGTTCTGCGTCAACGAGCTCGTGACCGCGGTCGAGCAGCGCCTCGACCTCACCGTCGTGTGCGTCGACAACGGCGGGTACGCCGAGATCAAGCAGAACGAGGTGGATCGCGGCATCCGTCCCGTCGGCGTGGATCTCGTCCAGCCCGACTGGGTCGCCCTCGCGAACGCCTTCGGCGCGACCGGCCGGCGCGCGTCGAGCCCCGATGACATCGCGCCCGCCATCACCCAGGCGATCGCCGCCGGCGGCGTACAGCTCGTCCACATCCCGCAGGACGCCGGGGCGCAGCATCCGTCGACCGAATCTTCCACCCCGAGAGGTGAGTCATGACCGAACACCACGAGCCCGTCGGACCCGTCGACGCGTCCGTCTACCCTCGCTACGCGGGGATCGCCACCTTCGCGCGCCTGCCGCGCATCGAGGAGGTGCCGCGCGCCGACCTCGCGATCGTCGGAATCCCGTTCGACACCGGCGTCAGCTACCGTCCCGGCGCGCGGTTCGGCCCTTCGCATGTGCGCGAGTCGTCGCGGCTGCTGCGCCCGTACAACCCCGCGCAGGACGTGTCGCCGTTCGCGGCCGCGCAGGTCGTCGACGCCGGCGACATCCCGGCGAACCCGTTCGACATCGGCGAGGCCGTCGCCGACATCGAGACCGCGGCCACGGCGCTCGGCGAGCGCGTCGACCGCATCGTCACCGTGGGCGGCGACCACACGATCGCCCTCCCGCTGCTGCGCGCCGTGAACAAGAAGCACGGGCCCGTCGCGGTGCTGCATTTCGACGCGCACCTCGACACGTGGGACACCTACTTCGGCGCCCCCATCACGCACGGCACCCCGTTCCGCCGCGCGAGCGAAGAGGGTCTCATCGACCTCACCGCGAGCTGCCACGTCGGCACGCGCGGACCGCTCTACTCGAAGCAGGATCTCGACGACGACGAGCGCCTCGGCTTCTCCATCGTGTCGAGCGTCGACATCGAGGAGCGCGGCATCGAGGCGGCGATCGAGCGCGTGCGCGCCCGCGTGGGCGACAAGCCGCTGTACATCTCGATCGACATCGATGTGCTCGACCCCGCCCACGCACCCGGCACCGGAACCCCCGAGGCCGGCGGCATGACGAGCAGGGAGCTGCTCCGGATGCTGCGCGCCCTGAGCGACCTGAACGTCGTGGGCGCTGACGTGGTCGAGGTGTCGCCCGCGTACGACCACGCACAGCTCACCGGCATCGCGGCGAGCCACGTCCTCTACGAGCTCGTCACGCTCATGGCAGCCCAGATCGAGGCCGCGCGCAGCTGAGTCCTAGCGTGCACCCTGTCCGGTGACAAGCCCCTCCACAGGGCGTTCTGCCCGCCGCAGGCTGGAAGGACCCCAGAAGGAGGACGGTCATGAGCGACCACGCAGACCACATGGACACCCCGGAGCAGAACGCCGGCGCCCAGGAGCCGGTCGCGGCCACGCGCCGCGAGCAGCGCGAGCGCGAGGCGGCGAACCCCGGCGCCGGCACCCGGGCCGACGCCCCGCAGAACGTCGTGCCGGATGCCGGCGCGCCCGTTTCACACGACGCGGTGGAGCACGACGCACCCGTCGAGCACAGCGCGACGACCGACCACGACGTGATCCGCCAGTGGGCGGAGGACCGCCACGCGACCCCGGCGACCGTCGAAGGCACCGAGCACGACGGCCGCGTCGGCGAACTCCGCCTCGACTTCGACTTCGGCAACGACCTCGAAGCCCTCAAGGAGGTCTCATGGGACGACTGGTTCCGCGCGTTCGACGAGCGCGGGCTGGAGTTCGTGTTCCAGGAGAGCACGCGCCCCGACGGGTCGGCCTCGAACGACTTCACCCTCGAGCCCGCGGGTCAGGCGCGCACCTGACGCCTCGTTGCCGGGCTGCGCCCGCGGGTGCGTGAGACTGGACGCATGGGTTTCACGCGCGCCGAACTGCAGACGTACCGCGGGCGCAGCATCCCGGATCTCATGCCCACGCACCCGAAGCTGGTGTTCGTGGGCATCAACCCCGGCCTCTGGACGGCCGCCACCGGCGTGCCGTTCGCGTATCCGGGCAATCGCTTCTATCCGGCCCTCGTCGCGGCGGGCATCATCGAACGGATGCCGCGCATCGATGACGACGGCATGGCCGAGGAAGACCGCCGAATGCTGCTCGACGCGGGCATCGGCATCTCGAGCATCGTGCGCCGCGCCACCGCGCGGGCGGACGAGCTCTCGCGGACGGAGCTGAGCGAGGGTGCGGAGCGGCTGGCCCGCGATGTCGCCGGGTGGAAGCCGGCGGTGGTCGCGATCCTCGGGCTCACCGCCTACCGGCAGGGCTTCGCGCGGCCGCGGTCGGTGGCGGGGCGGCAACCGGACGATCTCGGCGGTGCCGCGCTGTGGGTGGTGCCCAATCCGAGCGGCCTCAACGCCCACATGACGGTGGCGACGCTCGCCGAGGCGTATGCGGAGCCCGCCCGAGCCGCCGGCGTGATCTCGTGACCCGCACTCGTCGGCTCGTCGCCGCGCTGCTTCTCGCCGCCACGATCGCTGCCGGGCTGCTCGTGCACGGCGTGCTGCCCGATACGCCGGCGACCGACATCGCCGGCGACGCGCTCTACGCGGTCGCGGCGTACCTGGCGGTGGTGCTCATCGCGCCGCGCCTTCCCGCCCTCGCCACGGGCGCGATCGCCGCCGCCTGGTGCGTGGCGGTCGAGCTGTTCCAGCTCACGGGACTCCCGCTCGCCTGGGGCGCGCAGTTCGCCCCCGTGATGCTGGTGCTGGGAACGGTGTTCGACGCTCGCGACCTCCTGGTCTACGTCGCGACGATCGTTCTCGCGACCGCCGTCGATGCCGGGATCCGCAGAGTCCGGCGTGCGGTCGAGGCTCCCGGCAGCTGACCCCGCCTCAACAGGTCAACCGGGCCTCTACAGGACCGATTGCCGCGCGCTTCTCCTGTAGAACCCCGGTTGACCTGTGGGAGAAGGGCGGAAGCCGGGGCTCACCCTCCGTCGCGCGGGCCGGGGCTCACCCTCCGTCGGCGCGGGCGCGGGCGCGGGCGCGGGCCACCACGATCCCGCGCTGCGACGTCGGGAAGCGGTCGAGCATGGCGCGGAGCTCGGCGGCGTCGACGTCGGCGCCGAAGGCCTCTGCGCCCGGCTCGAGCATGATCCCGGCCGCGAGCGGTCCCGCGAGCACCGGGTCGAAGCCGAGGTCGTCGACGAGCCGCATCACGACCTCGACATCCGCTGGAGCGTCCCCGGCCACCGCGATCGCCTTCCGATCCGAAGACCCGACGGGGCGCGCCTCCTCGTCGAGGTCGCGGTAGCCCATGTGGTTGAACGCCTTCACGACCCGGGCCTCGGGCAGGAACCGCTGCACCGTCTCGCTCGTCGTGGTGCGCAGGTCGCCGAAGTCGGCCCGCAGCCCATCGACCTCCCACCAGTAGTTCATCGCGTCGATCACGAGTTTCCCCCGCAGAGCGTCGGCGGGCAGCGTGTGGTGCTGGGGGAGCGGCAGTGCGAGCACGATCGCATCGGCGTCGCGTGCGACGACGGATGCCTCGACCGCGACCGCGCCGGGAGCCGCAGCCTTGATCGTCCCGGCGATCCGCGCCGGGTCGCCCGACCCGGCCACGAGCACGCGGTAACCGGCGGCGATCGCGAGGCGGGCGAGCACCTGCCCCACGCGCCCGGCACCGATGATGCCGAGCGTCCGGATGCGGGGCGGCGCGGCAGCATCCGTGATTCCCGTCCGCGTCAGCTCGCCCACGCGAATCAGGCTAGCCGCCGTATCACCCGCGAGTCGGTTCCGCTCCTCACCGGTGAAGATCCGCCCGCCGGGCGGTCCCGGTGAACGGAGGCAGGTATGGCCGAGTCATGGACGATACGTCTGGAGCGGCTGTTCGTCGACAACGCGGACGAGGACGACTTCTGGTCGGACGGAGACGAGCCGTACATCGTGATGGTCGGCTTCCGGTCGAAATTCCTCACGCCGGGATCGACGAGCGTGTTCTGGAGCGGCGTGCTCAACGACGACTGGGCGAACGGGATCGATTCGGGCCAGTCGAAGGCCGTTCCCGCCAACCAGGGCGCTGTGCGCTTCGACAATGTCACGCGTCCGACCGCGGAGCAGGTGAAGTCGGGGCAGTTCCCCGAGCTGCTGGGTGCGCTCGTGCTCGTGTTCGAGTCTGACGCGACGCCGTTCTCGGCGGTGCGCGGGCTCATCAACGACCTCGTGAACGCGGTGCGCACGCAGCTGAAGAGCCTCGTCGAGGGCGGCAAGCTGTCGCTCACCGATCCGAAACCCGACATCGATGCGGCCGTCGCGAAGATCCGCGCCGCGATCGAGCCCGACACGCTCGGCAAGATCGGGCTCTTCCTGCGGTCGTGGGGCGATCCCGATGACCTCATCGGGATGACGCCGCTCATCTTCGCGGCCGTCGACACGTCGATGGGCCTGCCGATCCCGGTGGTCGCGCCGGCGCCGGTCAACCTCACGTACACGCCGAGCGGCGTCAAGTACCGGCTGACGGGGAACCTCTCGCAGGCGCCGACGGGTGTGGGCTGGGAGTCTCTGGGCGGCGGGCTGAACACCGGCCCGGCGGCGGCTTCTTGGGGCCCCGGCAGACTCGACGTGTTCGCGGCGGGCACCGACAACGCGGTCTGGCACAAGTGGTTCGACGGCGGCTGGCACGACTGGGAGTCGCTGGGCGGCATCATCACCGCCGACCCGGCGGTGTCGTCGTGGGGAACGCGCCGGCTCGACGTCTTCGCCCGCGGCACCGACAATGCGCTGTGGCACAAGTGGTTCGACGGCGGCTGGCACGACTGGGAGTCGCTGGGCGGCGGGCTGAGCTCGGGCCCGGCGGCCGCCTCCTGGGGTCCCGGACGCGTCGACGTGTTCGTGCGCGGCACCGACAACGCGCTCTGGCACAAGTGGTTCGACGGCGGCTGGCACGACTGGGAGTCGCTCGGCGGGGGGCTCACGTCCGACCCCGCGGTCGCGTCCTGGGGGTCGGGCCGCCTCGACGTGTTCGTCCGCGGCACCGACAACGCGCTCTGGCACAAGTGGTTCGACGGCGGCTGGAGCGGCTGGGAGTCGCTCGGCGGCGTGCTGACGTCGTCGCCTGGTGTCGCCGCGTGGGGCCCCGGACGCCTCGACGTCGTCGTGCGCGGCACCGACAACGCCTGCTGGCACAAGTGGTTCGACGGCGGCTGGAGCGGCTGGGAGACCCTCGGTGGCGGCTTCACATCGTCGCTCGACATCTCCTCGTGGGGTCCGCGCCGGCTCGACATCGTGGGCCGCGGCAACGACGGCGCCCTGTGGCACAGCTGGTTCGACAACGGCTGGTCCTGACGGATCGCGGATGCCTCGTCCCGGCGCAGACCGCCGGGACGAGGCATCCGTGTGTCGGCCTCAGGTTGCGGCATCCGCCCCCGCGACCGACCATGGGGGAATGGGGGATGCCGAGACCGACGGCCCGGCAGCGGTCGAGCCGGACACCGCCGCGCCGCCGAAGCGCCGAGTCGACGTCTGGGTGATCGTCGCGCTCGCCGCAGCGATCCTCGCCGGCGCCCTGACCGTCGCCTGGCTTCTGCGTCCGCCCGCCACGGAGGCCGCGCCTGCACCGACCCCGACCGCCACCTCGACACCCACCCCGACCCGCACGTCCACACCCACGCCGACTCCGACCCCGACGCCCACCCCCACGGGGTTCGCCGCGAACACCGCGTCGTACGACGTGTCGACCCTGCCGCAGATCAACGTCTTCGCCGTCATCCCGGCGCTGCCGGTCGACGACGCCGCGTTCACCGCCCCGCTGCCCGCGCACGCGGTCGCCAAGGGCATCGGCGCCCCGGTCTGGGCCGATCCCACCGCCGAGCCGGTCGCCTACCTCCCGCACGAGTTCCCGTACGACGGCACCTCGGTCCCCGTGGTCGAGGAGCAGGAGAACTGGGTCAAGGTCCTGCTCACCGGGCGCCAGGCCGTCCCTTCGCAGGGCAACCCGGCCCAGACCACCGGGTGGATGCGCAAAACCGACGTCGACCTCGCCCCGACCGACACGAGCGTTGTCGTGAGCATCTCGGCCCGCACGATCGACATCGTCCGCGCCGACGTGCCCGAGCGCATCGCGTCGGACTTCGCGTGGGGCACCGACCGCACGCCGACCCCGCTCGGGCGCGCGTTCATCATGACGACCCGCGTGGTGCCCGAGTACGCGTACACGCGCGGTCACCCCATCGTGTACCTGTCGGTGCAGTCGCCGACCCTCGACGGCTTCGGCGGCGCGGATGTCGCGGTCACGGCCTTCCACTACCACGACGACCGCTCCGGACCGATTTCGAACGGATGCCTCCGCGTCGACCCGACCGCGATCACGAAGCTCTCCGAGCTCCCGCTCGGAACCCCCGTCATCGTCAATCCGTGACCCGCCCGCCGCGGCGCGGCGACGGGCCCGCGTCACACGAAGGAGCGGGACACGTCGATGATGCGCCGCAGGCACAGCTCGAGCGCGGCGCCGGTCGCGATCTCGGCGCGCGTCCCCGGCCGGGGCGTGCCGAGCGCGCGCTGGTAGCCCGCCAGGGCTTCGCTCGCCTCGCGGAGCCGGGCCTGCGCGTCCGCATCGCCGAGCGGCGTCGCCACGAGGTCGGCCGTGCTCCGGATCGCGCCGGCGAGCTCCTCGCGCACCTCCGCTGCGAGCGACGCATCGTCGGCGACCTGCAGCTCGAGCAGGAGATCGATGAGCTCTTGCGTGAGGAAGGCCGTACGGTCGAGCGCCCTCATGCGGCGCGAATTCTCCTCGCGTTCGCCCCGGTGGCGGCGGTGGCGCGGATTGCCCCGAGCGCTCTCCTCCGCTTCGTCGACCTCCGCCGTGACGGTCTCGCGTGTCTCGGCGAGGGTGCGCAGCGCCGACTCGAACCGGTCGGCGCGAATGCGATCCTCGGCCACGGCGTCCGCCGCGTCGTCCAGCACGCGGGTGACGGTGTCGCGCAGCGCCGAGAGCCGTTCGCCTGCCCTGCGCAGGTAGAGCGGCGGCACGACGACGAGGTTGACCGCGATACCGACGATCACCCCGAATGCGGTCGTTCCGAGGTACGAGATCGAGAACTCCTCGGGATCGGTGGCGCCCCCGATGAGGAGCACGAACAGCGCGGCCAGTGGGGCCCAGTCTCCACCGTCGCCGAGCAGTCGGATTCCGCCCAGCAGCACTCCGACACCGATCACGGTGCCAAGCACCACGCCGCCCGGCACGCCGAGACGCAGCGCGACGACGCCCGAGAGCCCCAGCCCGATGCCCACGGCGAGGCCGATCAGCACCTGGAAGCCCACCCGTGCTGAGCGGGCGATCGTCGGGTACATGGTGACGAGCGCGCCGAGCGGAGCGTAGTACGAGTACTGGTCGTCGAGCAGCGGAATGAGCGGCGCGAGGTACCACGCCAGCACAGCCGCGAGAGATGTCTTGATCGCCAGCAGCAGCCTCGGCTGCTGGGCGAGGCGCGCGGTGTACGAGACGGCGCGCCGCAGCCGCGGTGCCTCCTCCGAGCGCATCGGCACCTCCCTCCGTCCGCCAGCCACCATAGACCTCGCCCGGTGCCGCGCCATCCGCCTTGCGCCCGGAGATTCCCCGGGTTACGGCATCCGTGCACCATCCGCCTCTCCGCGTCCCCGCCATCCGCCCACGCGGATATCGCGTGCGTCGCCCTCTTCGCGAGCCATGGTGGGATGCTGGAATCCGACCCCGCCCTCACCCCGGAGGAACCTCATGCAGCAGCGCGCACTCGGCCGCACCGGACGCTCGGTCTCGGCGATCGGCCTCGGCACCTGGCAGCTCGGTGCCGACTGGGGGGCGGTCACCGAGGAGGACGCGACCGCGGTGCTCGCGGCATCCGTCGACGAAGGCGTCACCCTCTTCGACACCGCCGATGTCTACGGCGACGGGCGGAGCGAGTCGATCATCGGCCGGTTCCTCGCCGCCCGGCCCGGCTACGGCATCACGGTCGCGACGAAGATGGGCCGGCGCCTCGCGCAGGAGCCCGAGAACTACTCGCCCGAGAACTTCCGCGCGTGGACGGACCGCTCCCGCGCGAACCTCGGCGTCGACACGCTCGACCTGGTGCAGCTGCACTGCCCGCCGACCGCGGTCATCGAGGACGACGCCACGTTCGATGCCCTCGACGCGCTCGTCGCCGGCGGTGCGATCGCGGCGTACGGCGTCTCGGTCGAGACGACGGCGCAGGCGCTTGCGGCGATCGCCCGCCCGAACGTGACGAACGTGCAGATCATCTTCAACCCGTTCCGCCTCAAGCCGCTCGACGAGGTGCTCCCGGCCGCCGAGGCCGCCGGCGTCGCGATCTTCGCGCGCGTGCCGCTCGCATCGGGCCTGCTGTCGGGCAGGTACACCGCGACCACGACGTTCGCCTCCGACGATCACCGCACGTACAACCGTCACGGCGAGGCGTTCGACCGTGGCGAGACGTTCTCGGGCGTCGACTTCGAGACGGGCGTCGCGGCAGCCGCCGAGCTCGCCGCCGCCCTGCCCGACGGGGTGTCGCTGCCCGCCGCGACCCTCGCGTGGATCGCGTCGCGCCCGGGCGTCACGAGCGTCATCCCCGGCGCGCGCAACGTGCGGCAGGCCGAGTCCAACGCCGCCGCGGCCGCCCTCCTCGAGGGTGGCTTCGACCTCGCCTCGTTCGACCGGGCCGTGCACGACGTGTACGACCGCGACCTCCGCGCGGCGATCCACCCGCACTGGTGACCCGCCGGCTCTGAATCACGGATGCCTCGGCCCCGCGCAGCGCGCCGGGCCGAGGCATCCGTCTCCAGGGGTCTTTACGGGGTGGGGTAGTCCACCACGAACTGCGGGGTTCCCGTGTTGGTGGCGTCGGCCTGGCCGCCCACGCCGTTCACGACGTGCTGGACCGTGCCGGCCGACAGGTTCACCGTCATGATGTGGTGCAGCGTCACGCCGGGCGTCTCAGGCACCTCGAACCCGTTCGCCGTGAGGATCGACGGGTTGTTCTGGTTGAACACGTACACGCCCGCGCCGTCGAGCTCGTGGTTCTGGACGTGGTCGGCCACCTTGTAGCCGGGGTAGCCGAACGTGCCGTCCGGCTGCGTCCAGTCGGCCTGCGTGGGCGGGTCGTAGGGCAGCTCGTTCTGGTACAGGATGACCCGGCCGTTCTCGCCGTTCCAGAGCGTGTTGTACGTCTGGAAGTGCTCGACGAACAGACCCGTCGCGGTCACGTCGTCACCGTTGACGATGACGCCGTTGGTGCCGGTGTTGGTGTTCCAGCGCTGGGTGTCGCCGTTCACGCCGTTGTTCGGGTCGAAGCCCTCGACGCCGTGGTCGCCGCGCCACACCCAGGTGTGGTCGATGAGCACGTCGTCGGCGTTGACCTCGAGCGCGGTGGTGGTCTTGCCCACGTGCGGGCCGCCGACGCGGAAGTACACGTCGCTCAGGGTGATCGGGTTCTGCGCATCGAGCTTCTTGCCGCCGTTCGGGTTGCCGACGCGCAGCAGCACCGGCGAGAGCTCGGTGCCCGCGTCGATGGTGACGCCCGCGACGACGATGCCGTCGGCGTCCTTGACCTCGAGCGGCACCGCGCCGTTCACCGCGGTGAGCGTCGCGTGGCCGAGGCCGAGCACGACGGTGTTCGCGCGCTTCACCTCGATCGACTGTGCGACGTCGTAGATGCCCGGCGTGAGGATCAGGTGCTGCCCGCGCGCGAGCGCGTTGTTGATGTCCTTCACCGAGTCCGACGGGGTCGCGATGTAGAAGTCGGTGATCGGGATGCTGCGCCCCGCGGTCTCACCCGCGCCCCAGCTGATCCCGCTCGTGTCGCGCTGTGCCGCGGGCACGCGCACGTTGTAGCGGCCCTCGTCGTCGACATACAGGTACGGCTTCTCGCGGCTGACGGGAGTCTCGTCGATCGTCGTGTACGGCGGGTCGGGGAAGGCCGAGTCGTCGGGGGCTCCGACGACGCCCGAGAACACCTGGTTCCAGACGGCGTTCGACCAGCCGGCGACCTCGCTGTTGCGGATCAGCCACTGCTGCTGCGAGCCGTTGATCACGAACGGCAGACGCGAGTCGGCGATGAAGCCGCCGCTGGCGTACTGCGGGCCCGCGGTGCAGTAGTCCATGAGCGAGAGGTTCCCGCCCGAGATGTCGAGGCGCCGCATCGAGACGGCCTGCGACACCGCCCAGAACTCGGCGCTGGCGCGGCATCCGTCCTGACCGGCCTTGTCGATGTCGATCGACAGGTTCGAGATCGTGCGCCAGAAGTTGACGAGCGCGAGGCAGTTGCCCGTGCCGCCGTCGGCGAGGCAGCGGTTGTACACCTCGACGGCGCCGTGGACGGTGACGTCCTCGGGCGACGCGCCGAGCCCGGCGACCTCGGTGTAGTAGCCGACCTTCACCTGGAGCGGGTCGGCGGTCGAGCCGTACTGGCCGGGCAGGAAGTACACCGCCTGGCGGTCGGTGCTCATCTCGGCATCGACCTGCTGCGCGTGCAGCGCGTCGAGGTCGGCCTGGATCTCGTCGACGGAAGTGTCGGGGGAGTAGATCGTGACGTTCGGGCCGAAGTCCGGGTTGTACGGGTCGACCGCGCGCGGCGGCGCCGCGACGGCCGGGGTGACGACCAGGGCGCTCGCGACGAGTGCGGTGCCGGTCACCACGGCGCCGATGCGCACGGCGCGGGCACGTCGGCCCGATCGTGCGTTCGGCGCCGCGAGATGTGAAACGGGGGCGGGCATGGGGAGTCCTCTCCGTTGAGGTAGAGCCGGCGAAATGCCGATTACTTACCGGACTGTAACCAACCGTGGGAGCGGTCTCAAGAGGCAGTTTTGGGCGAGCGCTTGCTGAGTCGTTTCAGAAGTCGAGGCGCATCACGACGCGTCGCTTCGTGGGATGCGTGACCTCGCGGAACCCCGCAGCCAGGAACGGCCCGACCGGCCCGACACTGAGTTCGTCCCAGATGACCTTCTTCCCGCCGGTCAGCATCGGATACCCCTCGACCGCCGACGCGCCGCGTGCGCGGGCGTGCTCGGCCGCGGCCGCGATGAGCGGATAGGTCAGCCCTTCGCCTCGGTGGCCCCTGCGCACGACGACGCACGCGATCGCCCAGACCGACTCGTCGTCGGGGTCTTCGTCCCGCCCCTGCCACGGTACGGGCGAGCCGCGGACCCGCCCGAAGACTCCTCGCCGGTCGACCGCGCACCATGCCACGGGCTCGTCGCCTTCGTAGGCGACGATGCCGATCGTCTCGGTCGCGCGCGGGTCGTCGCAGTGCGTCTCGGCGCGGAGGATCGCGCCGCGTTCCTGTTCCGGCATGTACCACCAGTCGTGGTCGCCGAGCCGCTGACGCTGGCATTGGCACCGCCCCGCGGCGCCCGTGAGGATGGCCTGCAGGTCGTCCCACGAGGCCTCGTTCGCCGGAACGAAGCGCAGTCCGTTCATGTGGGCAGGGTATCGCCGTCGGCCGACACGCCGGGAGTATCGTGTGGCTTGTGACCCTCGCCCCTCGCGTCGCCGTGGTCATTCCGTGCCGGAATGACGCGGGTTATCTCGACGCGTGCCTGGCCGCACTGGCCGCGCAGACGCATCGGCCCGACGTCGTGATCGTCGTCGACAACGCCAGCACGGATGCCTCCGGCGCCGTCGCCCACGCGTACGACGCCGTGGTGGCATATGAGCCGTCGATCGGCATCTGGCCGGCCGCGTCCCGCGGCTACGACGCGGCGCTCGCACACGCCGACATCATCGCCCGGCTGGACGCGGACTCGCGGCCGCACCCGGACTGGATCGCGCGGCTCGTGCGCGCCTTCGTCGCCGACCCCACGCTGGGCGTGCTGACCGGCGGTGCCGAGTTCTACGGAGGGACACCGATCCAGAACTACCTCGGCGAGCGCTGGTACATCGGCGGCGGGCACTACTGGATCAAGAAGTGGCTCGGCATCCCGCTCGTGTTCGGATCCAACTTCGCGATGCGCACGCGCGTGTGGGAGCGCGTGCGCGGCCAGGTCGACAGCGGCAACGCGCGCATCCACGACGACCTCGACCTCACGATCCGCCTGCGCTCGTCCGACGGGGTCCGTTACGACCCGCAGCTGCGCATGCCCGTGTCGGCGCGTCCGGTGCAGACGTTGTCGGGGCTTTCGCGGCGTGTGTTCCGCGTCGCGTCGACGTTCGCCGCGAGCTGGCCCGAAGGAGCTCGGTGGCGCCGCGCCGAGCCGGCGCGGGTGGCGTCCGGCTCGGGCGAGTGGATGCCGGACGGCGACGACTGGGCCCCCGGGTACGGGCGCTGACGGGTCAGCCGCCGAGAACCGGCGCGACGAGATAGACGTAGGCGGCCAGCGCGAGGATGTTCACGCCGACCGTGCCCCAGAACGCACGCCGGAACGACCGCTTGCGGGTCTTGTGGCGGAACACCTGCTGCGCGACGAGAGCGCCCGGCCAGCCCCCGATGAGCCCGAGGATGAGGAGCGTCTGCTCCGAGATGCGGTTCGCCTGGCGGCGCGCGGCCGCCTTGTCGATGCCGTACGCCGCGAACGCGACGACGCTCGCCGCACCGTAGAGCGCCGGCACCCACCATGCGAGCTCGAACACGACGTACGCACCCGCGAGCGCGCCGGCGAAGACGATCAGCGTGACCCAGCTGAGGGCCGCGGGCAGCGGCTTCGAGAGGTCGCGCCCGGGTCGCTCCGGCGTGGCAAGGGGAGCGCGTGGTCGCGGGTTCGGCATGCGCTCGATCCTATGGGGGAGGGGCGGCGTACGGTGTCAGCATGCATGAGCTCACCGAAGAGGCGCTGGTCGCAGCATCCGTCGATGTCGTGTGGCGAGAATTCACGGTGGGGGGTCGCCTCGCGGAGTGGTTCTGGCCGCCGCGCTTCGACACCACCGCCGTCGTCGAGCTGCGCGAGCTCGGCCGCTGGGAGGTGCGGTCGGTGCCCGTCGACATGGCGGTCGAGGGCAGGGTGCTCACGTTCGAGGCGCCGCGTGCGCTGCGGCTCGGGTGGAGATGGGCAGGAGAGGAGCACACCACCGACGTCGAGGTCGAGCTGCAGTCCGCGGCAGATGCTGCGACCCGCGTGATCGTGCGGCACTCCGGGTTCGCGACCGCCGAGGAGCGCGACAACCACATCGACGGGTGGTCGAGCTGCCTGCAGCGCCTGGTAGACCGCCACGGCGGCGCGCCGGGCGAGCACCTCTAAGCGCGAGCGGCGCTGATCAGCACGGCGTCGAGCTCGGGGCCCGAACAATCGTGGCCGGCGCCCGCGATCTCGATGAGCCGCGCATGGGGGAGCGCGGCCACCATGTCGAGCGCGGCCTCGCGGGGACTTCGCGCATCCTGCTCCCCGCGCACGATCAGCGTGGGCGTGCGGATCGAGGGAAGTATCGGGCGAAGGTCCTGCGACATCACCTCGAGCAGCGCGGCCGTCGTCGCCGGCCGCCAATCGTCGAGGAGCGCTCGCGCACGTGCGCGTCGCTCGGGGTCGGTTCCCGGGGCGAAGACCGAGTCGAGAAAGCCGTCGGCCCACTCGCCGACGGGGTGATCGAGGGTGAACCGCGCCGCGTCGATTCGTCGAGCGAGCGCCTCGGGGGCGAGCGACCCGCCCCATCCGGCGTACGCCCCGACGAGGACGAGGCTGCCGACGACCCCCGGATGATCGCGAGCGAGGAGCAGAGCCAGCACCGATCCCATCGAGAACCCGGCGACGCACGGTGAGGTCAGTTCGAGCTCGGTGACAAACGACGCGGCCACATCGGCCCAGTGGTGGTCGGTCCATCCGGCCGGTATGTCGTCCGACCCGCCGCATCCCGGGGCGTCCCAGGCGATCAGGTCGACTGATGGGGTGAGGCGGTCGAACTCGTCGCCCCATGTCCGCGAGTCTTCGAAAGCTCCGTGCAGCAGTACGAGCGGTGCGCCGCGGCCCTCTCGCCGATACGCGATCCGGATCCCACCGGCCACGATGGCGGCCATGCCCGCAGTGTACGCTCGCGGCGTCGGACGTGCTCGCTACCCTCGTGTGCGTGATCATCGAGTTCGACGGCGACGTATTCCGGTGGGATGCGCGCGAGGACTCGGCGTGGTTCTTCACGTCGGTGCCGCCCGAGTTGAGCGAAGATATCCGCGAGATCCCGCGACCATACCGAGGGTTCGGTTCCGTGCGCGTGCGGGCCCGAATCGGCGGCACCGAGTGGACGACGTCGATCTTCCCCTCGTCGGACTCGGGTTCGTACGTGCTGCCGCTGAAGAAGGCGGTGCGCGCCGCCGAAGGCCTGGTCGACGGCGGACCTGTGACCGTGCGCCTCAAGGTGCTCGACGGCTGAGCTCGGGCTCCGCTGAAATAGCGATGCTCGCTATTTCAATCTGAGGGTGCGGAATGAGTAAGGGGGCGGCGGTTTGGTGCTCGCGGTCCCGCCGCTCCGGTATGTTTGCGCTCGGGAATCATTCTGCTGGGGAGCATGATGACGGACGGGTCTCAGGGGGGACCACCGCCCGGTTGGTACGCAGACGCATCGCGTGCTGACCGCTTGCGGTGGTGGAACGGCGCTGCGTGGACGGAGGACTACCGTCCGGTGGTGACGGATGCTTCGGCTGCCGTGTCGCCGGAGGCGCCGCTGAGCCGTGCCCAGCTGCGCGCGCGACGGGCGGCGCATGCGGATGCGGATGGTGAGGCCACGGCCGCGAGCCCGGTCCCTGCGACTGTCGAGGAGCCGCAGGCGGCGGTGGAGGCATCCGTTCCCGTCGTGATCGAGCACGAGGAGCCGCACGCGGCCGCGGTGTGGCCGGCTCCGTCGTCTCTGGCGGAGCCTGCCGGCGAGCGGGACGAGGCATCCGTGGCTCCGCCGTCTGCCGCGGAGCCGAGTGCTCCGGTTCCGCAGGAGGCGCCGGCGCCGCCCGCGGTGTCGAAGCCTCGCCCCTCTCCGAACGGACGGTCGGCGGGTGCCGTCCCGGGTACCAAGGCTGAGCCGATCCCCGACCAGATCATTCCGCGGCGACCGGCTCCGGTCGACGACCGGCTTCCGACGCCGATCGTGTACCAGCCGATGTCGAGTTCGTACGTGGGCGAGATGCGCCCGCCGCTGCCCGAGGCGGCTCCGGCCAACGTGCCGGCGCGCGCGTCGATCGTGCTCCTCGCGCTCGCCGTCCTGGGTGGGTTGGCGGTGGTGTTCTGGCTTGCGGATCGGGACGAGTCGATCGCGGGGCTCGTCAGCCTGGTGAGCGTCGCCTTCGCCGCCGGCGCGTTCTTCCTCGCGATCGGCGGGCTGATCGTGGCGGCACAGCGGTCGGCCAGCCGACTCATGTCGGGGATCGCACTGGTGCTGTCGATCGCGCTGGTGGCGTGGCTCGCGATCGTCGCGACGCAGCAGGCGCTGGCGATCCTGGCCTGAGCGGGCGGGTCATCCTCGCGTTCGAGGGCGCGCGAATGTGCCCTGCGGGGATGCGACGGAATGGAGCGCGTCGTCAGAACGGTGGCGGTTCGACCGGCACCGTCAGGGATGTGGGTGACACCCACCACTTCGCGCCGGTGACTTCATCTCGGTAGAGCACCCATTTGCTCTTGGTCTTGAGCGCATGATGCGGTTCGCATAGCGGCCCCAGGTTGGTGTCGGCGGTCTTTCCGCCGTATTGCCAGTCGAGCCGATGGTCGATGTCGCAATCTCGGGCGGATCGCACGCATCCGGGGCCGGTGCAGACCTGGTCGCGAACCTCGAGCCAGCGTCTCAACGCTTTCGGAACGCGATACGTGGTGCGGTCGACGTCGAGAACCGTGCCGCTGACAGGGTGGGTCAGGATGCGGACCCAGCTGGATGCCTCGCCCGCGAGCCGCCGTGCGGTCTCGGTGTCGATCGGGCCGTAGCCGTCGAGGGTGGCGGGTTCGTCGGAGTGTCCGAGGAGCGTCATCGCCGGCACCGTGATCGCCACAGCGGCGCGCGAGCGCCATGCACGGGACTTCGCGGGGTCGGACTCGGCCGTCGCGATCGTCCCCGCCGCGAAGCAGTCGAGCGCGACGTCGGCTCGCAGCTGGGCGAGCGTGCGCTCTTCGCCTTCCTACCCACGCAGGTGACGTGCGTGCGCGTCCGAGTGTCGATAGATCGCCAGCACCCTGTCAGCCCGCCCGAACACGGTGAGTGACGCCATCCCGTCGCGCTCGGCCTGGAACCAGACGTTCCGGTCTTCGGCCGCCCGCTCGTGCCGCTCATCGAGGTGCTCGGGGTGCACGCGCTCACGCACGACGCGGCCGCGCGTGGCGGAACTTCCCTGGGACGAGCGTCTGCGCCGACCCCGCGAGCTGTTCGTCGAACTTCGCCCAGGCGTCCTTTGCGCGGGTGGGAAGCGTGGCGGCCTGCGCCGTCGCCGTTGCCGCGTTCTGCGCAACGACGCGGCCGGAGCGGAACGCCTCCCAGATCTTCGGGCATCGCTCGCGCAGCGTGTCGGCGTGCG
Source organism: Microbacterium sp. Soil_C_42 (assembly GCF_057656735.1). Lineage (NCBI taxonomy): Bacteria > Bacillati > Actinomycetota > Actinomycetes > Micrococcales > Microbacteriaceae > Microbacterium > Microbacterium sp. Soil_C_42. The sequence continues at coordinate 73,947 of NZ_JBDGJU010000005.1, read as the reverse complement.
CGGCCCGGGTGCGGACCATGTTCTCCGACATCCCCAGACGCACGGAGAGCTCCAGTGCCGCGGCCCGCACGGCGATGTCCCGTCGCTCCGCGCGCACGGCCGCCGCCGATCGTCCCTGCGGATCGAGCCACGCAGGATCAAGGGTCGGATCGGGGCCGACCCACGGATCGGGGCGGGCCGCAGCATCCCTCAGCACACTCGCGAGGCCCGCGTACTCGTCGGCGATGAGGACGCGGGCCCGGGCGTTGATGCCTTCGAGTTCGTTCATCGCAGCGTCGTGTGCAGCGCCGCTCGCCTCGAGCTCGGCGAGTTCGATCATCGGCGGAAACTCGCCGGGCTCGAGCACGTCTCGAGGCTCCAGGAAGATGTCTGCATCGTCGTAGATCCATGGCTCGAGCTCGCCGCCAGACGATGAAAGATTCATATGTTCAGAGTATGGAGTGTCTCCGACATTCGATCACTGGTTCGAGCCTTTGCTCACTCCGTTCCAGCGGACGATGAGCGAATTGATTCGTGCGCGTCATCCGGTCCTGGTAGTTGAGGCGCAGGAGCCGGAACGGGTGATCGACGGCATCGGCGGTGTGGCCTAATTGCCCCGGTCGAGGTCGCATCCGGTTACTCGATACACAAACGAGTCCCCGACGCGGTGCGCGAGTTCGACATTCGGTGAGGCGGCGAGGCCGCGGATACCCGGATAGCCCGGCCGACTAGGCAACAACTTGTCGGGGTGCAGGTCGATCACCCAGCGCACGCCTAGTTCGCGCGCGGCCCGGCATCCTTCGCCGTCGGGAGCCGATGTAGAGAAGGCTTCCAGGAAGGCGAGGCTCGCTTCGCTCATCCGCGGGGGGACCTGGGCGGCGAGTACGGGTCGCCCGGTCAGGGCATAGGCGAACCCGTATCCGTTCCAGGGATCGCCGCCCAGAACATCATCGGCAGGAACATTGGAGCCAATCCAGCGAAACACTTCTCGATCGTCGCTCGTCACAGGGATCGGGGAAGTGAGCGGGTCATCAGTGGGTTGGAACATCGAGCGCGCCCAGAAAGTCGAAGAGCGCACCGCCGTCGATCCAACTATCAGACTGGAGAAGACGATCGCGGCGATCACACCGATGCCGATAACCGCCGTGTGGCGCCGCGTCCAACGCACGTAGCGTTGGCTCGCGGCGAGGCCCTGGTCCCAGACCACGGATGCTCCACGAGCTGCGAGCGGGACGATAGCCATCGGCGCGAAGGCAGCGATGCGAGTCGCGTCCCCGTACCAGGTGGTCGCCACGACCAGACGAAGAAACTCGTCGCTTCCGATCGCTGCGACATAGATCGCCGAAACGGTGAGCCAGAGACCGACCGCCGCCCAGCCGACCGCCCCATCGTGTCGGAGCGCCACCGTGGCGCCCAGGATGGTCAGCACCGCAACGAGCAGGGCGATGGGTTGTGCGGCGTATCCACCCAACAAGACCTCTCCCCAGGCCTGCGCCGCGGTGCTCCGCAGTGCGTCGGGCTGTGTACCACCCGGCCTCACGACAATCAGGAGCGTGAAGATGAGAACCAAATAAAGTGCGCATGTGAGCCAGATCGGACGTCGTCTCTGGCTCCTCCGACTCGCCCGCCAGGCAGAGGCCACCGCGATCGGAGCGCTCATCACCGCCAACATCACCGCGGCAGCGGGGTGGGCGCACACCACGCCCGGAAGGAGGAACGCAACAAGGGTGATCGCATGCCCTATGCCGATGGAGTCTCGGCCGATGCGGAACGCCTCAACCAAGCCCGCAAGGGCAGCGGCGAGGAGGGCGATCGCGAGAATCAGCGGATAAGTGCCCATGTACGGCAGTAGCAGGAGGGGATAGGCGGCGAAACCTGCACTGAGCGCCCCCGCCGCAAGCAGCAGGGGGGTTCGGTTGCCGAACAGAACTCGCGTGAGCAGTACAACACCCATCGGCCAGATGCCGCAGGCGACAACGATCAGCGCCGCGTTGCTGGCTATCGGTATCGGTGCGCCGCTTACCTGGCAAACGAGCGAAACGAGCGCGTGCCATGCGTCCGGGTACGGATTCCCCGACAGCTCTTCCAAGCCCCAGGGGGAGGCATCGCCATGATCGAGGATCCATCTCACAGCGTTGAGGTGGAACACGTTGTCGCCCGCCTGAGCAAACCAGTCGGGTGACCCGAACGTGACGACGACCCGACCGAGCAGCAGTGCGCCGCCGACGGACGAAGCGACAGGCGCGACCCACCGTGGCCCTGAGCGCGACGGCGTATGTGGGCGGAGCACGGGGACCACTCGAAGGCAAGCCCATACGCCGAATGCAAGGATTGCAGCCGTCGCGAGCACCACCCAGATCGACCACCCGAGACCCAGCAGAGAAGCGGCGACGGCCGCGAGGGCGATGGCAGTCAGCCCCAGTATTGGTGCTGCGCTGGCGAGCCACAGACCGCGCAGACGCAGGCCGAGTCCAACAGCTAGCCCCGGAAATCCAAGCACTGCGCCACAAGTGACGACGGCAAGCAACAGTTGCAACCAAGCCACGCGTTCAAGCCTCCCCAGCTAACCCGCCGCTAGCAGGATAGGGAACAACCCGAAGGCAAGGGACTGAGTGCAGTGTTCGACGTTCAAACCCTTGAGGGTCTTGAGCGAAAGCTGAGCGGTTTCGCGTTGACCATCGAGCGCTTACTCCGCATGATTGTTCGCGGGGAGGGGTGTCTGGTGTTCACCAGTTACCCAGCAGTGTGTAACGACGGAAACGCAGTCCGGCTTGGGACGGACGCGTTGGGCCTACCCGGGGCGTGGTCGTTGCCAATTGGTTCATCATCACTGGGGAGTGCAGCAATGCGTCAGACCATCAAGAACTACATCGAGGCCGCCAAGGCTCGGCGCGAGGAGGGCGAAGCGGGTTTTTCACTCATCGAGCTCATCATCGTGGTCGTGATTCTCGGCATCCTCGTCGCGATCGCGATTCCGATCTTCGGTAACATCCAGAACCAGGCCAACCTGAACGCAGTGAAGGCCGCCGCGGCCAACGGTGCGACTGCCGCCGCGGCGGCGTACGCCGCGAATGATGCCTCGGTGACGCCGTCGGCCGCAGCCGCATCCGCCGGCTCGAACGGGATCACGACGAGCATCTCGGCTGGCAACAGCGTGACCACCGTCTGCGTGACCGCTCAGAGCTCGACGCACTGGGCGAAGGCCGGACCTGGGTGCGCCACGGGTCCGTCGGGCACCGGCACCGCTCCGTAACCCAGCTCGTCGCGGTGGGGCCGAGGCATTATCAGCTCCGGCCCCATCGTGGCATTATTGGCCTGGGGATTCTGCCACTTGGGGAGGTGGGCGGATGAGGTTTCGTGGCGCTGAGACTGCGGGATTCAGCCTTGTCGAAGTGATCATCGCGATGTTCCTGCTGGGAGTCGTTGCGATAGCGATTCTGCCTGCTCTATGGCAAGGAATCGTGTTGTCGTCCCAGCAGGCATCCGCTGCCACTGCGACTCGCTACATGAACTCCATCGTGGACGATGCTCGGGCAACGCCGACGTGCCCGTTCCTTGCGTCTATCTCCGCGTTGCCGGCAGTCACGGACGGGCGGGGCGTGTCGCTCTCCACCTCCACCTCAACGGTGTCCGGTTGTCTCCCTGGCGCAACTGCCACCTTGACCGTCAACGTCGTCGGGGAAGGTCGCACTCTCGCCACGACCAGGGCGCTGATCTACATCCCATGATCCACTCATCTCACAGGACTGACGAGGGGCTCGGACTCATCGAGCTCATCGTTTCCGTTGTCGTCAGTGGCATTGTCATCGCCGCTGCCGCAACTATTTTCGTCAACTCTTGGCTGGCTCAGGGGCAGGTGACGACCGTCACCCAGGCGACCAACCGTGGCCAACTCGTGTCGTCGACCATAGAGCGAGCCCTGCGCAATGCCCTCTTCTTTGATGTGACCGAAAGCGGCACCGTGCTGCGAGTCCGCACCTCGCTCGCCGGCGATCTGAAGTGTCAAGGCTTCCGCATCACGGATGCGGCGGCCCAGTTCACGTCGAACTCAACCACGCTCGCATCGCCGAACGCTGGATGGCCGTCCTGGCAGACTGGTCTCAGCAAGCAGGGCACATCGCCGTACTTCGTCCGCACAGCTGCGGGCACGCTGACTTATACCTTCAGGATCACGACCGACGCGGCGCCTGTCACGTTCGCAGGCGACATCGCCCCTCGGTCCCAACAAGACACGGGGAGTGACGGATGCTGGTAGCAGATCGAATCCGTCGGGCGATGCGTGTCCAGGATGACAGTGGCGCCGTGCTTGTCACAGTGGTTGTGGTCATGTTCGTGGGTTTCATCATCGCCGCGACCATCGCGGCCTCGGTAGTCTTCACCATCGGATCGAACGTTAGTAACAAGGACCGCACGAACGCGTTCATCGCTGCGGAGTCGGGCCGTGATGTAGCCGTTGCGTCGCTCAAGTCGTCGATCTCCGCGACCGGTCTGAATTGCGCCGGTGTCGCGATGTCGGCGAACTCAGCAGTCGGCACGTCGCCCAGGTACTCGTACACCATCCGCTCGACAACGGAAGGTGCAAGGCCCTCGGCTTGGGATGGTGCCGGGGTGACTGACACTTGCCCGTCGCCGGCCACGAAGTGGGTCGTCATCAGGTCAACGGGGACCGGCGAAGACGGCGCTCGGACGACGATCGACGCCGTATACCCTTGGTATCACGGCCCTGCCACGCAGCCCGCGGGAACACTGGCCTTCTTCGAAGGCGAGTTCACCGCCACGAAGTCCACGTATCAGGGCGACCTCGTCATCCGTGACGACGGTGACTATGAGTGCAACAACGCGGACGGGGTCTCAATTCAGGGCGACCTTTGGGTACTCAAAGGTGGCCTGAAGATAACAAAAGACTGCGTGATCACCGGCAGTGTCTACACACGAGACCTCATCGATACCAAGAACCACAAGCTTGTCGTGGGCGGCGACCTTATGTCGCTGCAGGGATCGATCGCCCTTACCGCCAACGACGTGAGAATCGGCGGAGATGTCTACGCTAAGGGGACGATCACGACCCAGAACGGTTCTGGGATCGTCAACGGCTCGTTCAAAACTGCTGCGACGATGGTGAGTCACGATCCGACTAAGTGGAAGAGGCTCGACGGGACACCCGTGCCGACCCTTGAGAATCAATCGGCGCCCACGGTCACCCCGACCCTCGATCAGGTGTTCGCTGCGACGGCGTGGATCGAACTGACGAACACTGTGCCGTGGAGCACGGACACGATCATGTTTGCGGGCCTTTGCTCGGCCGACGAACTCCAGACAGTGCTCACTGTCCCGGGGACTCGTGCGTTTATCGATATGACCGGTTGCGCTGGCGGAAATCCGAACGAGATCACTGTCGCGCCCGGGAACTTCGCGTTGGCGCGCGACGCGATCCTCTACGTTCCCTCGACGAAGGGGATGAATCTCGACCTGACGGGAACCGTCACCGCTGCATCGGGTGACCCGCAGCTGTTCATCGTCCACGCGGACTCGAACGGCAGCGACAACAAGCCCACCTGCACGACGGGATCCGATAAATTCGCGGCTACTGCCAGCATTGGTGTTCGCACGCTGGTGTACAGTGCCTGCGGCATCAACAATTCGATGTCTCTGACCATGACGGGCCAGTTGTATATGGGGAACCTTGGTATTCACCTCAACGGCGGCACATTCACCTGCATACCGATGGAGTGGAAGCCCCAAATCGGCAAGTTGAGCTGTGGTGTCAAGGGCACAGGCGGAATCTTCGACCCGTCGAACACTGTTACTCGACTCGATAACCGGTCTTACCAGACTGAGCGCTAGAGAATGTCGGGACTCATCATCCTCCCCGTCGTCGTGGCGGGCGTGCTCGGACTCCTCATCGGGTCGTTCCTCAACGTCGTGGCCTATCGGGTTCCTGCAAAGATCTCATTGCTGCGTGAGAGCCGCTGCCCGCATTGCGACACCGCGATTAAGCCATGGCAGAACGTGCCGGTTGTCTCGTGGGTCGCTCTTCGCGGGAAGTGCGCGAACTGCGAGGCGCCGATCTCGGCGCGATACCCGATAGTGGAGGCGGTCACGGGTTTGGCGTTCGCGGTCGTGACGTGGTGGGGCCTCGTGATTTACGAAGGTCTCCTCGGCATGAATCTGCCGGCTTACTGGCTCTTGCCGACGGTCGACGGCGCTGTTCATCCGGCCGATTTGTGGGCGCTCGGACTCGTCGTCGTCGCGTTCCTGTATTTAGCGGCGATCTCGATCGTACTTACGCTCATCGACCTCGACACGCGTCGTCTGCCGAACAGCATCGTGCTGCCGAGTTACCTCGTGGCCGGCATCCTGTTCACCGTCGCGGCATTGTTGACAGGGGAATGGGGCCTGCTAGCGCGCGCCGCAATGGGCATGGCGGGCATGTACCTCTTCTACTTCCTGCTGCGCGCTGTGCGCCCGGGTGGGATGGGCGGGGGAGACGTCAAGCTCGCCGGGGTCATCGGCATCTACCTCGGCTGGCTGGGATGGGGCGCGCTCGCTGTGGGGGCGTTCGCGGCGTTCTTGTACGGGGGTGTGTTCGGCATCGCGCTGATGCTGTTGCGCCGCGCCGGACGCAAGACCGCTATTCCGTTCGGTCCGTGGATGATCCTCGGTGCTTGGACAGGGGTATTCGCCGGCGAAGCCGTCGGCAAGTGGTATGTGAATCTCTTCGTCGGCGCCTGACGTCGACGGCTTGGGGAAGGGGAAATCATGGCGAAGACCATCGTGGGGCTGGAGGTGACCGAAGAGAGCGTCCGCGCCGCGGAGATCTCACTCGGTCGCAAGCCTCAGCTCGTCGCCTACGGCGAAGTGCCGTTGCCACCCGAGGCAGCGCGCGATTCGGAGGTGCTCGACCCGGGCGCTGTCGCGGTCGCCCTTCGGCAACTGTGGACAGGCGCGAAGTTCAAGAGTAAGGATGCCGTGCTCGGCGTCGCGAGTCGCCGGATCCTGGTGCGCGAGTACACGACGCAGGCGATGCGGCCCGACCTGCTGCGTGAAGCGCTGCCTTACCAAGTGCAAGACCTGCTACCCGTGCCGGCGAGCCAGGCGGTACTCGACTTCTTCCCACTGTCACAGGACGGCGACCAGGTCTCCGGTCTACTCGTCGCAGCGGTCTCGGAGAACATCGAGCAGATCATCTCGACGCTCGCCAAGGTGAAGGTTCGCGCGCAGGCTGTCGACCTTGCCGCGTTCGGTCTCGCGCGGGTCACCGCGCCTCTGGCGTCGCCCGACGACACCGTCGCGACAGTCAGCATCGGCGACCACACCACGCAGGTCGTGATCTCGCGGGGTGGGGTACCGCTATTCGTTCGACTGCTGCCGATCGACGTTGCCACGGCTGCCACCCGCCGCCAATCAGCCGAGGTCATTGAGCCCGAGCTCGAACTCGCGGCTGCAGGCAGCGGCTCGGGCGGCGGCACCGGGCTCGCTGTGGCCAGCCGCACCCGCGGCGCGATCCGCGCGGCGACTCCGCCCGGGGTCTCCGACCTCGCCGCCCGTCTGCGCAGCACGCTCGCGTTCTTCGGCAGCCGGCCCAATGCTGCACCGCTCACCCGGGTATTCCTCACGGGCGCCGGTGCGGCGGTTGAAGGAGTTCCGTCCGCTCTCGGCGCGGCGATCGACACGACGATGACGGTCGTGTCGGTCGGCGATGTCATCTCCATGTCGACCCCGCCCCCCGCAGGCGAGGTCGCGCTCAACCTCGTCGGCACCGTCGGAATCGCGCTCGGGGAGGCGGGGAAATGACCGCCGTTCCCGTCCCGTTCTCGGGAGCGCCCCGAGTCAACCTCATGCCGCGGAGCGAGATCGCGCGGCGCGAGCGAGACCAGCTCGTGCGACTGTGGGTATGGATCGTGTTCGGCGCGATCCTCGTCGCAGTGCTCATCATCGCCGGCGCCTTTGCGTTCAAGTTCTTCGCCGACCAGCGACTGGCCGCCGAACAGGCGCAGACGAACGCTCTGCTCACCGAGATCGCGTCGCTGTCTGATGTGAGTCATGCACTGGCGACGGAGTCCGAACTCACCGACTACCGCGCCGACGCCATGGCCACGGACCTCGCCTGGACGCCCGTGATCGCCAAGATCACCAGCATCCTGCCTGCGGACACGACCATCACGGGCGTCGACTTTACCGTCGGCGGTGTGCCCCAGGGCGATGACCCGACCGTCGAGCAGGGCGTGGTCGGCACGGTCACCTTCGACAGCACGACGCCGATCGACATCGCGCCGCTCATCCGTTCGCTGCGCGGCGTCGAGGGCGTGCTCTTCGCCGACGGCCAGTCCGTCACGTCTAGCCAGATCTCGGCTGACCGGTACTCGTACCTGCTCAACGTCGAGTTCGACCAATCCGTGTACTCGAACCAGTACGCGCCTGAAGAAGGGGGCGAGTGATGCCCAAGCACATCGTCACCGCAATCGGACTCATCGTCTCGCTCGGCGTCATCGCGCTCGGGGTGTTCCTCGTGGCGATGCCGCTGTACTTCCAGGCCGTGACCGTCGACGGCCAGACCGCGACCGTCGCAAGCACTAACGCGCTCTACCAGGCGCAGCTCGACGAGCTCACCGCGCAGCAGGACAACCTCGACCAGATCAATGTGAACGTCGCCCAGCTGCGGTCGCAGATTCCTGCCACGGGCCAGCTCGACGACGTCTTCGAGGTGGTCGGTCAGGCGGCCGAGGTATCCAGTGTTCAGATCAAATCCGTAACAGCGGGTGAGCAAGTGGCATACGCAACCCGCGTCAACGCGACCGAGGGTGACACGGTCGGGGCCGAGGCGGCTCCGACGCCCGAGGCGACCGGGACGGCGACCGACCCCACGACCGGAGCTGCTACGGATCCCGCCACCATCTCACCCGCGCCCGACGCAGCGGCGGGTCGCCAGCAGGTGGATTTCGCAATCAGCGCTACGGCGGAAGACATGGCCCGGGCCGCGGCATTCGTTGACGCGCTGCGTGGCGGACCGCGCCTCCTCAACAGCATGACGGTGACAATGACCCAGAGTGCGGATGGTGCGATCGACATCCAGGTGGCCGCGCTGACCTACGTCGACGCGGAAGGGTGAGGACAATGGAAGACCTCGACTTCGAAACGCTCCTCGCGTACGGTGCACGGCACCGAGCGTCGGACGTGCACATCACCGCAGACGCGCCGCCGCTGCTACGGGTGGACGGCGACCTCGTGCCGATCGAGGCGTACCCCGCCCCGCTGTCGGCCGACTGGGTTGAGCGCACGGCGTTCGACCTGATGGCCGAAGGGCAGCGGGCCGAGTTCCTCGAGCACGGCGAGGTCGACCTCGCCCACGCGACGCCGGGCATCGGTCGCTTCCGCACGAACGTGTACCGCCAGCTCGGCTCGATCGCCATCGCCCTGCGGTACATCCCCGACCGGGTGTACTCGCTGGAAGAGCTCGGTGCGCCCGCGATCGCGCGCGACCTGGCGCTGCGGCCCCGCGGACTCGTGCTGCTCACGGGCCCCACCGGCTCGGGCAAGTCGACGACGCTGACCGCCATGGTCGACATCGTCAACCAGCTCGTTCCGGCGCACATCGTCACGATCGAGGACCCGATCGAGTTCCACCACCAGTCGAAGCGCTCTCTCGTGCATCAGCGCGAGGTCGGGCGTGACACGAACTCGTTCGCCGAGGCGCTGCGCCGCGTGCTCCGTCAGGACCCCGACGTGATCCTCATCGGCGAGCTCCGCGACCCGGAGTCGATCTCGACCGCCCTCTCGGCGGCGGAAACCGGCCACCTCGTGCTGTCGACCCTGCACACGCAGGGCGCAGCGAAGAGCATCAACCGCATCATCGACGTGTTCCCGGCCGACCAGCAGCACCAGATCCGCACGCAGCTCGGCGATACCCTCCAGGGCATCATCAGCCAGACGCTGCTGCCGCTCGCCCAGGTCAACGGACGCACGATCGCGACCGAGGTGCTCATCAACACGCCGGCCGTCGCGAACATGATCCGCGAGGGCCAGGTCGCGCAGATCTACTCGACGATGCAGGCCGGCTCCGAGCTCGGCATGCACACGCTCGATCAGGACCTCCGACGCCTCGTCGCCGAAGGTACGATCGCGCGCAACGTCGCGATGGACTTCGCGGTCGACCCGAAGAGCCTCGACGGCGTCTACGTCAAGCCGCGCGACCTCGACGCGGAGGAGTGGGCGCACCACGCCGGAGAGTGGCGGCAGGGGGAGCTCGCGGCTCCCGCAGCGAACGCGACGCAGGGCACCGGCATCGGCATGGGATCGCGCTTCGGCACGCCCACGGTCGGCGGCCGCGTCGACCCGACGGCGCGCGACGTCGAGTGGGGCGGCGTGGACGATCTCGAAGCGTGGGCCGCCGCGAACGGGGAGGGCTGACATGGCCGTCGTACAGGAGTTCGTCTACCGAGCGGTCGACCCGCGCGCCGGATCGGTAGTGAAGGGCACGATCGAGGCCGCCAGCGAGTCAGCCGTCACGGGCAAGCTCAAGGCTCAGGGGCTGACGCCCCTTGAAGTCACGCTCAAGTCCAACACCGGGCTTAACCGCGACATCAAGCTGCCGGGCGCGACCAAGACGGTATCGGCGCGCACGCTCGCGGTGTTCTCCCGCCAGATGGCGGGACTCATCAACGCGGGCCTGCCGCTCATGCGGACGCTGGCGATTCTGATCGAGCAGACCGACGACAAGAGGCTGCAGCCGGCGTTGGTGCAGGTGCAGGCCGATGTCGAGTCGGGGTCGTCGTTCTCGGCGGCGTTGGCGCGGCACCCGCAGACGTTCCCACCGCTGATGCTGTCGATCATCAAGGTCGGCGAGGCGGGCGGCTTCCTCGGGAGCGCGCTCGGCTCGATCGCCGACAACTACCAGCGCGAAGCCGAGCTGCACAACAAGATCCGTGCGGCGGTGACGTATCCCGCGATCGTGCTCATCATCGCGATCATCGGCGTGCTGGTGATGGTGACGTTCGTCGTGCCGATCTTCGAGGGCATGTTCAAGGGGCTCGGTTCGTCGCTGCCCTTGCCCACGCAGATCCTCGTGACGATCTCGAACAATATGTGGTGGATGCTGCCGGCCCTCGTGCTGGTCGTGATCGTTGCACTGATCTGGTGGCGGGCCAACCGGCACACCGAGCAGTACCGCCGCTTCGTCGATCCGATCAAGCTGAAGATGCCCGTGTTCGGCAAGCTCACCACGAAGATCGCCGTGGCGCGCTTTGCGCGGAACCTCTCGATGATGCTGAATGCCGGCGTGCCGATCATCCAGGCGCTCGCGATCGTCGGGCAGGCGTCGAACAACTGGAAGATCGAGCAGGCCGTGCGCGATGTGCAGGAATCGATCCGTCAGGGTCGCTCGTTCGCCGCACCGCTCGCGAAGGCCGAGGTCTTCCCGGCGATGGTGCCCCAGATGGTGTCGGTGGGCGAGGAGTCGGGCACGCTCGTCGACATGCTCGCCTCGATCGCGGACTTCTACGAGGACGAGGTCGAGACCGCGACGGCGCAACTGTCGTCGACGATCGAGCCGATCCTCATCGTGGGGCTCGGCATCGTGATCGGCGGCATGGTGATCTCGCTGTACCTGCCGATCTTCACCCTGTACGGGGAGCTCGCCAAGCAGGCCTAGAAGCTGGGGAACTCAACGGCCGGTGCGCAGGGCGCTGGCCGTTGAGTTTGCGCCGGGTTCGGGGCGTTTCGACTCGCTTCGCTCGCTCAACGACCGAGGGATCGGCGGGCGGCGCGTTTCGACTCGCTTCGCTCGCTCAACGACCGGGGGATGGGCGGGGGATGGGCGGCGCGTTTCGACTTGCTTCGCTCGCTCAACGACCGAGAATCAGGGCAGCGCGCGCGAAGCGCGCTCCACCTCACACCGTGACCCGAAGCACCTCTTCGATCGTCGTCAGCCCCTGCGCCACCTTCGACCATCCGTCCTCGCGCAGCGACACCATGCCCTGCTCGAGTGCGACCTGGCGGATCTCCGACCCCGTCGACCGCGTCACGACCAGCGACTCGATCTCGTCGCTCAGCGTCATGATCTCGTGGAGCGCGACCCGCCCGCGGTATCCGGTGCTGCTGCAGGCCGCGCATCCTGCCGCCCGGTACAGCTGCGGCACATCCGCCGGGTCATGCGGGAAGCCCAGGGCGCTCAGCACCTCCGAGGTCTCCACCAGCGGCTCACGGCACCGCATGCACAGCCGCCGCGCCAGCCGCTGGGCGATCACCGCCGACAGCGCCGTCGCCACCAGGAACGGCTCGCACCCGATCTCGGTAAGCCGGGTCAAAGCCGAAGGCGCGTCGTTCGTGTGCAGCGTCGACAGCACCAGGTGCCCCGTCAGCGCCGCCTCGATGGAGATGTTCGCCGTCTCGAAGTCGCGGATCTCGCCGACCAGCACCACATCCGGGTCCGACCGCAGGATCGACCGCAGGGCAGTGGCGAACGTGAGCCCGGCGCGGTTGTTCACCTGCACCTGGTTGATGCCGGCGATGCGGTACTCGACCGGGTCCTCGACGGTGATGACGTTGATCTTCGGGTTCGCGATCGATCGCAGCGCCGTGTAGAGGCTCGTCGACTTGCCCGACCCCGTCGGCCCGGTCGCGAGGATCATGCCGTGCGGCTTCGTGATCGCCTCGAGGAACCGCTTCTCGTTCGTGCTCGAGAACAGCAGGTCGCTCATCGTCATGACCTGGCCGGTGTTGTCGAGGATTCGCATGACGATCTTCTCGCCCCACACGGTGGGAAGCGTCGCCACGCGCAGGTCGACGGTGCGGTTCTCGTGCGTGACCGAGAGGCGGCCGTCCTGAGGCTTGCGCTTCTCGGCGATGTCGATCGCCGACATGATCTTCAGGCGCGAGATGATGCCGTCCTGGATCGCGCGGTCGGCCTTCTGCATCTCGTGCAGCACGCCGTCGATGCGGAACCGCACGGTCAGCTGCTTCTCGCCCGGCTCGACGTGGATGTCGCTCGCACGGTCGTTGATGGCCTGCGCGATCAGCAGGTTGACGAACCGGACGATGGGGGCGGTGTCGTCCTGCTCCTCGAGGCTCTCGGTGAACGCGGCCTGGTTGGACTCGCTCGACTCCTCGATCGTCATCGACAGCTCGCTGAGCTCTTCGTCGGAGCGCAGGAACCGCTCGAACATGTTGAGCAGCGCGTCTTCGGCGACGACGACCGGCTCGACGAAGAGATCCGTGATCGAGGCGACGTCGTCGAGCGCGACGATGTCGGTCGGGTCGAGCACGCCCACGGTCAGGCGTTCACCGCGGCGGTCGACGGGGATGAGGCCGTACTTGCGGCAGAGGTTGCCGGGCACGAGGGCGACCACGTTGGGGTCGAGCGGCATCTCGGCGAGGTCGACGTACCGGTGGCCCGTGTGCAGGGCGATCGCCTCGGCGACCTGGCCCTCGGTGACCAGCTTCGAGCTCACCAGCAAGCGCTGCAGCTCCGGACCTTCGCCCACCTGAGCGAGGGCGGCCGACATGTCGGCAGCCCTGACTGCTCCTGTGAGCACCAGCGTCTGTGCGAGACCTCTCACGGCAACACCCCTATCCCCAACCACATACTATGTGGCGCGCGTCAACCCTGGGCTGCTCGCCGGTGCGTGCTCGATAAGGTCGTGCCATGGCGGACCTGATCGCGAAGCTGACGGCCTGGGCACTCTCCCTTCGACCGGTGCGCGTCTGGTTCCACTACCTCGAACGCCGCGGTCCCATGCTCTCCGACAGCATCACGTACCGCTCGCTGTTCTCGGTGTTCGCGGGAGTCCTCCTCGGCTTCTCGTTCGCCTCCGTGTGGCTCGCCGACAACCCCGCGGCGTGGCAATCGCTGATCGATGCGGTGGATGCTGCGATCCCGGGCCTGCTCGGAACAGGAGGCGACGGCCTCATCGACGTCAGCACCATCGAAGCGCCCGCGGGCCTGACCATCGCCGGCATCATCGCGCTCGTCGGTCTCGTCGGCGCGGCGATCGGCGCCATCGGGTCGCTGCGCGTGGCACTGCGCACGCTCGCCGACAAGGTGCACGACGACGTCTTCTGGATCTGGGTGATCCTCCGCAACTTCCTCCTCGCCATCGCGATCGGCGGCGGCTTCGTGCTGTCGGCGGGCGCGACGTTCATCGGCACCACGTTCGTCGGGGCGGTGCTCGACTGGCTCGGGATCACTCACACCGGAGTCGCCGACTTCGCCACGCGCTCGGTCTCGATCGTCGTCGTGTTCCTTCTCGACATGGCGATCGTCGCCGTCGCGTTCGTGTCGCTCAGCGGGGTCAAGACGCACCCCGGGTCGCTGTGGTCGGGCGCCGTCATCGGCGCGATCGGGCTAACGGTGCTGCAGCAGCTCTCGTCCCTCTTCGTCGCCGGCGCCGGTTCGAACCCACTGCTCGCCTCGTTCGCCTCGCTCATCGCTCTGCTGCTGTGGCTGAACCTCTCGGCGCAGGTCATCCTCCTCGCGTCGACCTGGATCATCGTGAGCGAACGGCAGCGGGTCGACCGCGTGCGTGAGCGGTTCGGTTCTCCGACGTTCGCCTTGCGGCGCGTGCGTCAGGCGGAGGATGCTGTGCGAGTGGCCACCGAAGAGCTCGAGCACGCGCGCGCCGACGCGGAGCGCGAGAAGCTCGCCGCGCAGAAGCACCCGGCGACATGAGCGCGCGCGTTCCCACCTTCACCGCCGAACAGGTGCGTGCGGCGGAACGCCCCCTGCTCGACGCCGGAGTCCCGCTCATGCACCGCGCCGCCGCGGCCCTCGCCGACGTCGTGCGGGCAGAGCTCGCGACGCCCGACACCGTGGTCACGCTGACCGGCGTGCTCGAACCCGTGATCCGAGAGTCACCCGTCGCCCTGCGGCCGCGGGTACTCGTACTCGTGGGATCCGGCGACAACGGCGGCGACGCGCTCTACGCCGCCGCGCACCTCTCCCGCATCGCCGACGTCGACGCGCTGCTCGTCTCGGAGCGCTTCCACGTCACCGCCCTCGCCACCGCGGTCGCCGCCGGAGTCCGCCGCGTCGACCTTCCCGAGGTCGAAGACGCCGTCCGCCACTACGCCCTCGTGGTCGACGGCATCCTCGGTATCGGCGCCGCAAGCGATCCGGCCCTGCGCGGCAGAGCCCGCGGTGCGGTCACGGCGATCCGCGACGACCTCCGGCGAGGGGGACGGATGCCGCGCGTCATCGCCGTCGACATCCCCAGTGGTCTGCACCCCGATACGGGCGTCGCCGACGACGCCGTGCTCGCAGCATCCGTCACCGTCACGTTCGGCGCGGTGAAGGCGGGACTCGTCACCGGACGCGGGCCCGAACTCGTGGGCGACATCGTCCTGGTCGACATCGGTCTCGGCCCGGCGCTGGAATCGGTCGAGCCGGCGGGCGAGGCATCCGTCTCCCGCATCGTGACAGCACCGACCGGCTGAACGCAGCGTCAGCGCCGCGACTACTCGTCGTTCTGCTCGTCGTCGCCGTTGTTGCCGGGGAAGTCGGGGTCATCCTTGTGGTGGCCCCAGGCTTTGCCCTTCCCGGTGCCCGGGTCGTCCTGCTTGTCGTCGCCCTTCTTCCCGGGGAAGTCCGGTGACTCCTTGTCATGCCCCCACGCGTTGCCGTTGTCGCCCGGGAATGCGGGGGCGTCCTTATGGTGGCCCCACGCCTTCCCGTTGCCCTGCCCGCCCGGCGCATCATCCGGCGCGAGCACGCTCGTCGCGGGGAGCACCCTCGCCAACGGCACGCCCGACGCGACGCTCGGCACGATGATCGCGGCCGCGGCGACGACGGCGATCACGGCGCCCGTGATCAGCAGCTTCTTCGAACCCATGACGCACCTCGATCTCCCCAGGCGGAGGCAGCCGGTGCGGGGAGCGTATCACCGCGCGCGGGCGGTGCGAAGGGGTCAGCGCGCGTAGCGCTCGACGAAGGTGCGCAGCATGCGGCTCGGGTGCGAGACCGCCGCGGTGCGGACGGCCGCCAGCGTGAGCTCGAGCTCGTGGGCGGCGAAGTAGCCGTAGTCGGCGTAGGCGTGGATGCGCGTCGTGATGCCCTCGACGTCGAGCTCGGGGTGGAACTGCGTCGCGTACACGTTCTCGCCCACCCGGAACATCTGCACCGGGCATGTCGGCGACGACGCCAGCAGCGTCGCCGACGCGGGCAGCTGCGAGATCGCCTCCTTGTGTCCGACGAAGGCACCGAAGGTCGCAGGGAGCCCGGCGAGCAGGGGATCGGATGCCCCGGCCTCGGTCACCGTCACGGGCACGACGCTGATCGGCTCGGAGTAGGTGCGGTCGATCACCGCGCCCTGGTGCGCGCCGAGCGTGCCGACGCCGTAGCAGGCGCCGAGGAACGGGAAGTCCCGCGCGACGACCTCGTCGAGGAGGATGCCGAACTCCTGCTCGACCCGTCGCTGCGTCGGCGACTTCTTCTCGAGCGGGTCCGAAGCGTTGAACGGCCCGCCGCCCACGAAGATCCCCGACACCTCATCGAGGTCGATCCGCGGCATCGGCTCGGCCTCGAGCCGCACCCGGATGAGCTCGTCGGGGGAGAGGCCGGTGTACCGCAGGAAGAGCGCGTACTCCTCGTCCGCCGGCACGTCCTCGGCACGGGTCGCGAGGAGGACGAACGGCTTCACCGCACCAGCCTACGTGTGCGCAGGCTGTGCCCGGCACAGCACCCCCGGTCAGCCCCCCCCGGGTCACCACCCCCCGCTCGTTGAGCGAGCGAGGAACGAGCGAGTCGAAACGCCCCGGACCAACGAGTAACAGCGGGCCGTCTTTCAACGACCGGTGCATTTCCCCCCGCTCGTTGAGCGAGCGAGGAACGAGCGAGTCGAAACGCCCCGGACCAACGAGCCACCGCGAGCCCGAGCTCGACGACCGGGAACACGGATGCCTCGGCCCGTCGCGCACTGCGCCGGGCCGAGGCATCCGTCGATCCCTACTTGCTGAACTGGTGCGTCCAGGTCGACACGGCACCCGCGGCGACGGCGACGCCGGCCTTCGGGACCGCGGTCACCTGCACCTTCGAACCGGCGGGAACCTTGACCAGCGGCTTCTCTGCCTTGACGCCGTTGACGTAGTAGTCGAACGACGGGTCGGGCGTGACGACCACGTGGTCGGAGTTCGAACCCTTCGGGTCGGTGAACTTCGGCGCGCCGGGCGTCGCCGCGGTCGTGAGCACGGGAACCTTCGCGAAGTCCATGTCGCTCGCGAAGTAGTAGCTCGTGTACGACGGCTGGTTGTAGGTGGTGTTCTGGCGGGCCACCTCGGCGCGGTACTGCACGTCGTGCATGAGCGTCGGCAGCTTGTGCGTCGTCACCTCGGTGCTCGTGTAGATGCGCAGCGCGCTCGAGTCGACGGTGCGCACGAGCAGCTCCTCGCGCCAGTCGCCGAACACGTCGGCCACGAGCGACGGGTTGCCCTTGGTGCCGTTGTTCGTGCGCGTGCCGGTGGCGGTGAGCACGGTGCCGCGGGTCCAGTCCTTGATGGTGGGCGTGACCTCGAGGGCGCCGTCGACGATCTGCGTCGTCATGTCGGCGGCCCAGCGGATCGACTGGTTGGTTCCGGGAGTGGATGCTGCGAGCGGCGCGTTCGTCGCGCTGAGCAGGCCCGATCCCTCGGTGCCGTTGGGCATGCTCGCCCATACCTCGAGACCCGGCACGTCGGCGCGCACGTCGCCGATCATGCTGCGGCCCGTGTCGCGCCCCGAGTAGGCGCCGAAGAGCACCTCGCCGGTCGCGGCATCGCGCATCGCCGAACCGTACGGTGCGAACGTGGCGCCCTCGTGCGCCGTCCAGATCTCGAGACCGGGGCGGTTCGGGTCGATGTCGGTGACGTGCATCGCGTCGCCGTGGCCGAGACGCACGTTCTCGCCCGGCGCCGCGCTGCCCGCGGGCAGCGTGTCGAACGAGCTGTACAGCAGCCCGCCGTCGTCGTCGATCGTGGCCGAGCCGTAGACGATCTCGTGCTTGCCGTCGTCGTCCACGTCGGCCGCGCTCAGCGAGTGGAAGCCCTGCGTCGTGATCGAGCCGTACACCGGGTCGGTGCCGTCACGACCGTGCGGGCCGTCGTTGAACGGGTTCGTCATCGGCACGTGGCCGCTGTCGATCGCCCAGCGCGTGGTCAGGTGCTCGCCGTCCCAGTCGTAGGCGTGGATCGTCGTGCGCGTGTAGTAGCCGCGAGCGAAGACCGCGGAGGGGTGCGTGCCGTCGAGGTAGGCCACGCCCGCCAGGAAGCGGTCGACGCGGTTGCCCGGCTCGATGCGGGCCATCGCGTAGTCGCCCCACAGCAGGCCGTCGTCGTCGCGGCCGGGCTCGTAGCGCACGGTCTCGAGCTCTTCGCCGGTGGCCGAGTCGAAGACGGTGAGGTACTCCGGGCCGTCGACGATGAAGCCCTCGAACGTCGTGAGGTCGTTGCGCGCGCTGCGGCTCGGTGCGTAGGTGGTGATGAAGTAGTCGACGAGCTCGGTCGCCGACGCGGTCGACAGCGGGTACTCGTGCGTCACCGGGATGCCGAACGCCTCCTCGAGGGTCGCCGGCCAGTTGCCCGCCACGACCTCGGGGTGCTCCGACCAGCCCTCGAACATCTCGATGAGGTGCTGGCGGTAGTCCGCGGCGCTCATGCGGTAGTCGTCGGCCGCGGTGTAGCCGGCCGCGAGGTCTTCGGCGAGCATCGTGATGCCGGCCTCGGCCGCGACCGAGCCGTCGGCGTTGTACTGGATCGACTTCGTCCCGGGCGCCGTCTTCAGCATCGTCTCGGCGCGGCCGTCGCCGTCGAAGTCGTAGACCATGAACTGCGTGTAGTGCGCGCCCGCGCGGATGTTCACACCCAGGTCGATACGGTTCAGCAGCGTGCCGTCGAGCTCGTACGTGTCGACGTAGACGGTGCCCGTGTAGCCCTTCTGCGACACGTCCTTCGAGTTCGAGGGATCCCACTTCACGACGAACTCGTACGCGCCGTCGCCGTCGACGTCGGCCACCGACGCGTCGTTCGCCGAGTACGTGAACGCCTCGCCGGCCGGGGTCACGCCGTCGGCCGGCTTCTGCAGCGGCAGGTCGTAGAACCCGTCGCCCCACACCGACACAGGGGCGGACTGCTCGCCGGTCACGTCGTTCCACGCGGGAGCGACCGTGTAGACGGATGCTGCGGACCCGTCCGCATCGGCATAGTTCGTGCTGTCGTCGACCGTGGCTATGCGCTCGCCGTCGCGGAACACCGCGAACGACGGGCCGCTCACGCCGGTCTCGGTCGCGGGACCGGCTTCGGTGCCGAGCAGGCGCCAGCTGAGGAACACGCCCTCGCCCGTCGACACAGCCACCAGGCCGCGGTCCAGGGCTTCGAGCTGGGCACCGGCGGGGGAGGCCTGCTCGGCCAGTGCGGGCTGCGCCAGTCCGAGCGTGAGTGCGCACGCGGCCGAGCCGGCCACGAGCACGCGGACAGAGGTGCTGCGGAGATTCATCGTCGAATCGCTCTCCTGAGGTTGCGGCCCGCTGGGGTAGGGCCCGTGTGGGGAAACGTAGGAATACGTTTTCCCGCACGACCCTAGTCAGCGACTTCGCGTGGGTCAACCGCCCCACCGCGCACATTGGAACGATTTAATGTGCGGGCGCGAGACGCCTGCCCTCGGTCGTTGAGCGAAGCGCGCTCTGGCGCGCGAAGACGAAACGCCTTGAGTGTTCGAGGAACTCAAGGCGTTTCGACTCGCTCGTTCCTCGCTCGCTCAACGACCGGGGAACGGTGTGCCGCAGCATCCGTCGTGTGAAGTCCTACGAGGCGTAGGTGACGAGGCCGAGCTCCACCGGCGACACGAGCTGGGGGTGCGCGGGGCGCACGCGAACCGTGTAGCCGAACGTGCCGGTCACGCCGAGCGGGAGCGTGCCGCTGAACACCGTCGCGCCGTCCGCGGCGGACGCGCCGGGGGAGAGGCGGTACACCGAGTGGTCGCGCGACAGCGCGTCGTCCTCGTTCGTCGCGCCGTAGAGCAGCTCGACCGCGACGTCGTCGGGCGAGAGGCCGTCGAGGCGCACGTCGGCGCGCACCTCGAGGGTGTCGCCGGCCTGCGCCTGCTGCGGGATGCCCGAGCTGTCGACGCTTGCGATCGACACCCGCCCCCACGCCTCGCCGACGCGGCTGACGAACGCGGCCACCGCACGCGCCTCGAGGAACTCGTTCGCGCGCAGCGCGACGTCGTGCGCCGCCGCCGGCACATACAGGCGCTGGACGTAGTCGCGCACCATGCGGTCGCTCGTCGCCTTCTTGCCGAGCTCGGTCATGGTGTGGCGCACCATGTCGAGCCAGCGCTGCGGGATGCCGCCCTCGCGCTCGTAGAAGCGCGGCACCAGCTGGTGCTCGATGAGGTCGTAGAGGGCGGCCGCCTCGTCGTCGTCGCGCTCCTCGTCGTTCGACGCAGTGTCGGCCGTGGGGATCGCCCAGCCGTTCTCGCCGTCGTACCACTCGTCCCACCACCCGTCGAGGATCGACAGGTTCAGTGCGCCGTTGAGCGCCGCCTTCATGCCGCTCGTGCCGCACGCTTCGAGCGGGCGCAGCGGGTTGTTGAGCCAGACGTCGCAGCCGGGGTAGAGGTCCTTGGCGAGCGTGATGTCGTAGTCCGGCAGGAACACGATGCGCCCGCGCACCTTCGGGTCGCGGCTGAAGCGCACGAGCTGCTGGATCAGGATCTTGCCCGAGTCGTCGGCCGGGTGCGACTTGCCGCCGATCACGATCTGCACGGGCCGCTCCGGGTCGGTCAGCAGTCGCGTGAGGCGCTCGGGGTCGCGCAGCATGAGCGTCAGGCGCTTGTACGTCGGCACGCGGCGCGCGAAGCCGATCGTGAGCACCTCGGGATCCAGGAGGTCCTCCACCCAGGCCGGCGTCACGGCCGAGCCGCTGGAGACGGATGCTGCCACCCGCCGCCGCGCCTCGGCCACGAGCTCGCCCTTCATCTGCTGGCGCACGCCCCACAGCTCGGCGTCGCTGACGACGTCGCGGTCGGTCCAGTCGTGCGTGTCGGTGTGCGCATCGCCCCACGCCCGCTCGCTCACGGCCTTGAGCGCCGGGTGCACCCAGGTCGGAGCGTGCACGCCGTTGGTGATCGACGTGATCGGCACCTCGTCGGTGTCGACGCCCGGCCACAGCATGCCGAACATGCCACGGCTCACCTCGCCGTGCAGCACCGAGACGCCGTTGGCGTGCTGGCCGAGGTGCAGGCCGAGCACCGCCATGTTGAAGACGCCCTGGTCGCCGCCCTCCCACGTCTCGAGGCCGAGCGAGATCGCGCGGCCGGCGTCGAGTCCCTGGAACAGGCCGCTCGAGAGGAAGTCCGCGATGAGGTCGCGGGGGAAGCGGTCGATGCCGGCGGGCACCGGCGTGTGGGTCGTGAACACCGTGCCGGCACGCACCTGCGCGAGGGCCTCGTCGAAGCTGAGCCCGTCGTGCGTGATGAGCTCCGACATGCGCTCGAGTCCCTGGAACCCGGCGTGGCCTTCGTTGGTGTGGTAGACGTCCGGGGCGGGGCGGCCGGTCAGCTCCGACCACGCGCGCACCGCGCGCACGCCGCCGACGCCGAGTAGCAGCTCCTGCAGCAGGCGGTGCTCGCCACCGCCGCCGTAGAGGCGGTCGGTGACGCGGCGCATCTCGTCGGTGTTCGACGGCGTCTCGGAGTCGAGCAGCAGCAGGGGGATGCGGCCGATGTCGGCGACCCAGACGCGGGCGTGCAGGCGGCGGTCGCCCGGCAGGTCGAGCGCGATCTCGACGGGCGCACCCTCGCGGTCGCGCAGGAGGGTGAGTCCGAGGCCGTACGGGTCGAGCAGCGGGTAGCTCTCGCGCTGCCAGCCGTCGTCCCCGATCGACTGGCGGAAGTAGCCGGCGCGGTAGAAGAGGCCGACGCCGGTCAGCGGCACGCCCAGGTCGGACGCGCTCTTGAGGTGGTCGCCGGCGAGGATGCCGAGGCCGCCGGAGTACTGCGGCAACGAGCCGTCGACGCCGAACTCGGGGGAGAAGTACGCGATGTGCGCGGGCTTGTCGCCCTCGAGCTGCTGGAACCAGCGGTCGCCTTCGAGGTAGGCGGTCAGACGCTCGTCCTCCTCGCGCACGCGGGCGACGAACTCCTCGTCGCGGGCGAGCTCGTCGAGGCGCTCCTGGCCCAGTGCGCCGAGCATCCGCGCCGGGTTCGCGCCGATCTCGTCCCACAGGACGGGATCCATCGAGGCGAACAGTGCGTGCGTCGCGCGACTCCACGACCAGCGCCAGTTGGAGGCGAGGCGGTCGAGCGGGGCGAGGGATGCGGCGAGGACGGGACGGACGGTGAACGTTCGGATGGCCTTCACGCTCGCGAGTCTAGGGGCAAAATCTGGAAGCGCTTGCACCGAAGTCGTTAGGTCTACGCTGGCGCTATGGCAATCGCACGACTGCACGGCGGACCCCTCGACGGACAGATCATCCCGCTCGACCCGACCGTCTCCGACTCGTACATCGTCCCCTACGGCGAGGGACAGCTCGTCTACCGCCGCGAGGGCGAAGAGACCCACGCGGGCGACCAGGATGGGCCGACCGAGACCCGCTTCGTCTACGTCGAGGCGACCGAAGACATCGACCCGAACCCGGACGGTCGTGACGACTGACCGCACTCCCGACGCGACCGGCGGCGACGCCGGGGCGACCGCTGCGTCGCGCAGCGTCGAGGTCGAGCTCAAGTTCGATGTCGATGAGTCCACGCCGCTGCCCGACTGGTCGGCGCTTCCCGGTGTGGCGGGAGTAGGCGAGCCCGAGCTGCGTCACCTCGACGCCACCTACCTCGACAGCGACGACCTCGCGCTCGCCCATGCCGGCTACGCGGTGCGCCACCGCACCGGCGGACCCGACGAGGGCTGGCACATCAAGGGCCCGCGCGGCGCCGACGGCGGGCGGGTCGAACTGCACTGGCCGATCAGTGCGGTGGAGGAGATCCCGGATGCTGTCGCCGCCGCGGTCTCGACCATCGCGAGCGCATCCGACTTCGCGCCGATCGCGCGCATCCGCAACAGCCGCACCGCCTTCGCGCTGCAGGACGAGCACGGCGGCCTCGTGGCGGAGTTCGTCGACGACCACGTGACGGCCACCGACGAGCGCTCCGGCACCGCGCGGTCCTGGCGCGAGTGGGAGTTCGAACTCGGACCCGCCGCCCCCGCCTCGGACGAGGAGCGCGCGGCGCTGCTCGCGGCCGCCGAAGCCGCGGTGCAGGCCGCAGGCGGCCGGGCCGCAGCATCCGATTCCAAACTCGCCCGCACCCTCGGCGCCTGAGGCTGCTCGAAAGTCCGAGGCGTTTCGACTTCGCGCGCCAGAGCGCGCTTCGCTCAACGACCGGTGCCTTTACTCCCGCTCCCGGTCGTTGAGCGAGCTTGCGAGTCGGAACGCAGAGACGAAACGCCCCGGACCTTCCGAGAAGGTCCGGGGCGTTTTCGCGTCAGCTGATCAGAGGTTGATCATGTGGCCGGCGAGGCCGTGGAAGGCCTCCTGCACGGCCTCCGACAGCGTCGGGTGCGTGTGGACGTTGCGGGCGGCCTCGAGAGCGGTGAGGTCCCACTTCTGCGCGAGCGTGAGCTCAGGTAGGAGCTCAGAGACGTCCGGGCCGATGAGGTGGCCGCCGAGCAGTTCGAGGTGCTCGCCGTCGGCGATGAGCTTGACGAAGCCGATGGGCTCGCCCAGGCCGTTCGCCTTGCCGTTCGCCGAGAAGGGGAACTTGGCGACCTTGACGTCGTAGCCGGCGTCGCGCGCCTGCTGCTCGGTGAGGCCGAACGATGCCACCTGCGGCGAGCAGAACGTCGCGCGCGGCATCATGCGGTAGTCCCCGAGGGTCATCGTCTCGGCCTTGCCGATCGTCTCGGCGGCGACGACGCCCTGCGCCTCGGCCACGTGCGCGAGCTGCAGCTTCGCGGTGACGTCGCCGATGGCGTAGATGTGCGGCACGTTGGTGCGCATGTGGTCGTCGATGTCGATCGCGCCGCGGTCGGTCAGCTTCACGCCGGTGTTCTCGAGACCGAAGCCCTCGACGTTGGCGGCGAAGCCGATCGACATCATGACCTTGTCGGCGTCGATCGAGCCCGGGGTGCCGTCCTTGGCGGTGTAGGTCACGGTGACCTTGTCGCCCTGGTCGGTGACCGTCTCGACCTTGGTCGAGGTGAGGATGTCGACGCCGTAGTTCTTGTACTGGCGGGCGATCTCCTTCGAGACGTCCGCGTCCTCGTTCGGCAGCGCACGGTCGAGGAACTCGATGATCGTGACCTTGACGCCGTAGTTCACCATCACGAAGGCGAACTCCATGCCGATGGCGCCGGCACCGACGATGACGATCGACTGGGGCAGGTCGCGGGCGAGGATCTGCTCCTCGTACGTCACGACGTTGCCGCCGAGCTGCACGCCCGGGAGCAGCCGCACCTTCGAGCCGGTCGAGATGATCGCGTTGTCGAAGGTGACGCGCTCGGTGGTGCCGTCGGCCTTCTTGACGTCGATCGTGTTCGCGTCGACGAACGACCCGCGGCCCTCGTACTCGTCGACCTTGTTCTTCTTCATCAGGTAGTGGATGCCCTTGACGTGGGTCTCCGCCACCTTGCGGCTGCGGTCCCACGCGACTCCGAAGTCGAAGTGGACGTCACCCGAGATGCCGAACAGGTCGGCCTTGTGGTGGAACTGGTGCGCGAGGTCGGCGTTCTTGAGGAGAGCCTTCGAGGGGATGCAGCCGACGTTGAGGCACACACCGCCCCAGTACTTCTCTTCGATGATGGCGACCTTGAGGCCGAGCTGCGAAGCGCGGACGGCTGCGACGTAGCCGCCGGGCCCCGCGCCGAGGATGGCGACGTCGTAATGAGGCATGGTCTCAAGCCTATCGGTCGGCGGGGGGCACGGAGTCGGCCGGCGAGGTGCCGTCGGCCGGGCCGGCAGCGCCGTTCGCGAGGGCCTTCTCGCGGCGGGAGCGGGAGACGAGGAGGTAGACGACCGCGGCGGTGAGCGCAAGAGCCAGCACGCCCGCGATGATCCACGGCAGCGCGGTCGCGCCCTCGCTTGCCGCGGGCTCGCTCGTGACCGTCGGCGTGGGCTCGGCGGACGCGGTGGGGGCCGCGGTCTCGCTGGGCGTCGGGGTCGCCGACTCGGTGGGCGTCGGCGCGCCCGCGACGGTGAACGAGAACTCGCCCGAGATGGGGTGCCCGTCGCTCGAGACGACCTTCCACAGCACCGTGACGGCACCGGATGCCTCGCCCGTGAGCGGCTGTGTCAGCACGTTGTCCTGCACGGTCGGGGTGCCGTCGGCGAGCGCTGTGCCCGAGGCATCCGTCACCTCCACGACCGAGGCGCCGGCGTCGTCGGCGATCTCGGCGCTGAACGTGAGCGTCAGCTGCGCGGGGAGCGCGTCGAGGGTGCTGCCCTGCGCCGGATCGCTGCCGAGCAGTTCGTCATGCGCGTGGGTGGGGGAGGCGGTCGCGAGAACGACACCGAGGGCGACGAGCAGTGCGGCGAGGAATGCCCAGACCCGGGCTGGAAGAGGCTTGTGAAGAGTTTGTGACATCACCCGATCGAGCCTATCCGGCCCTTTGCTGCGGACCCCGCGAGGTCTAGCCTGGCCAATGGCGGGCCCCCTGCCCGTCGTCCCCACACGCGGAAGGATGCGGCAGATGGATCAGATGATGATGGGCGCCATGTCGAAGGACATGATGTCGATGCCCGGCATGCAGGCGATGGACATGTCGGTCATGCAGGCGTGTATGGACGCCTGCTCGGCCTGCGAGCAGGCATGCACGGTGTGCTCCACCCAGATGATGTCGTGCGCCCCCGCGTGCATGAACTGCGCCGACATGTGCAACACGATGATGCGCGCCATGATGCGGATGCAGGGCATGAACCCGGCGACCATGATGTCGATGCTCGACGCGTGCATGGCGATGTGCCAGATGACGATGGACGAGTGCATGGAGCACGCCGACCACAGCGAGGTCTGCAAGATGTGCGCTCAGGCCTGCAAGGCGTGCATGGACGCCTGCATGGCCATGAAGGACATGATGATGGCGATGAGCTGACGCTCGTCGCCATCGCTCGTTGAGCGAGCCTGCGAGACCAAACGCGCGGTGCGGGCCGTCCGACTCAGCCGCGGAGGACGTTGAACCGCGCGCCGCCGACGGCGAGCACGTGGTAGCGCTCGTGGAGCGCGACCGGCGTGCCGGGCGTCGCGGCCGCGGCAGCGCCGGTGCCGTTCCAGAGGGCGACGGCGGTCCAGTCGGCGAGCGTGCGGACGATCACGAACCCCGAGCGCTCGTCGGAGGCCTCGACGATCGCGTCCGCCCAGTCCGACGGCGTCGCGGAAGCGAGGCGCGCCTGGATCAGGTGCAGTGCGTGACCGGGGGCATACGACGAGCAGGTGTCACCGTGGTCGCACATGCACGCCGCAGCCTCACGCACCTCGAGGGGCGGGATGTGGCTGTGCGGGCTCGTCACGGTGATCTCCTTCTGGTTAACGGATCTTTGCCGGTCCTGCCAGGGTAGAAGGGCCGCCTTGTGTGCCGCACGTCGAGTGACACGCGGCGAAACATTGCGGGAACGGCGAACGTCCTCTTCCGAGCCGGGGGCGATCGGATAGGCTGGCCGGACGAAGGAGGAAACCGTGGAGCACGACCGCCGACCCGATCAGGGCGACATCCGACGGGCCGCAGGGTCCGACGCGCACGAGTCCGACCGCGCCGCCGATACGACGCAGACGTTCGGCCACGATTCCGACCTGTCGTTCGTGCCGTTCGGCAGCGAGCTCGGCGAGGCCGAACTCGACGCGATCGACGCCCTTCCGTCCGGCGCCGCGCTGCTGCTCGTCCGTTCCGGACCCACCGCAGGCGCCCGCTACCTGCTCGATGCCGACGTCACATCCGTGGGGCGGCATCCCGAGGCCGACATCTTCTTCGACGACGTCACCGTCTCGCGCCGCCACGCGGAGATCAACCGCACCGGCACCGCCTTCGAGCTCGTCGACCAGCGCTCGCTGAACGGCACCTACGTGAACGGCGAGCGGGTCGACAGGGCCGCGCTCACCAACGGGGCCGAGGTGCGCATCGGCAAGTTCCGCCTCAACTTCTTCGTCTCACCGGCTGACCTCTCCAGGGCGACGGAGGCCTGATGCCCGCGGCTTCCGCCCGTGAAAGGGCGTCGTCCGCGGGTCTTCTCAGCATCGGTCAGGTCCTCGCGCGTCTGTCGCCCGAGTTCCCGTCACTGACCTCCAGCAAGCTGCGCTTCCTCGAGGTCCAGGGGATCATCACCCCGCTGCGCACGGAGTCCGGCTATCGCAAGTTCTCGCAGGACGACCTCGAGCGCCTGCGCCTCGCGCTCACCCTGCAGCGTGACCACTACCTGCCGCTGTCGGTCATCCGCGACTACCTCGAAGACGTCGACGCCGGTCGCGATCCCGCGACGCCGACCGCCGTGCCGCCGCCGTCGATCGTGCCCGCGCCGCGCCGCTACCGCCGCGACGAGCTGCTGTCGGCGGCCGGCGCCGCGCCCCAGCTGCTCAATGACGCCATCAGCACCGGCATCCTCGCGGGCGCCGAGTCGTACACCGAGCAGTCGGTGACGCTGCTGCGTGCCCTCGTGGCGCTCGACCGCCACGGTATCGAGCCGCGCCACGTCCGCGCCCTGCGGCAGAGCGCCGAACGCGATGTCGCACTCGTCGAGTCGGCTCTCGCGCCGCTGCTGCGCCGGACCGATGCCTCGTCCCGAGGCCGCGCCGGCGAGCTGGCGCCCGAACTGACCCGGCGCCTCGACGACGTGCGGGCCATCTTCGTGCGGGCCGCGCTCGACCGCATGCTGTCCTCCTGAGGTGGTGAGCCGGTCGCGCTTCCCCCGCCGGTCGTCGAGCGAGCTGCGAGCCGACACGCGCGAAGTGCGCGACACGCCGACCCCCGAACGCCGGATGTCGTTGCCGCGAGGGGGAGGCTGATCTAGCGTGGAACTATTCGATCCGGAGGGGGGAACGAGCATGACCGGAGACGTTGCTCCAGGCGAGCCGTTCAGCGCAGAACTCCTCTTCACGGACGGTCTTCCCGCGATGGATGACGAGGTCGGCTACCGTGGCGCGGCCGCGGCGAAGGCCGCCGGAATCACCTATCGCCAGCTGGACTACTGGGCCCGCACAGAGCTCGTCCAGCCGACGGTGCGCGGTGCCAGCGGGTCCGGCTCGCAGCGACTGTACGGCTTCCGCGACATCCTCGTGCTGAAGCTCGTCAAGCGCCTGCTCGACACCGGCATCTCGCTGCAGCAGATCCGCACGGCCGTCGACCAACTCCGCGCCGCCGGCATCCGCGACCTGGCAGGCACCACGCTCATGAGCGACGGTGCATCCGTCTATCTCTGCACGTCGAACGACGAGGTCATCGACCTCGTCAGCCGTGGTCAGGGCGTCTTCGGCATCGCCGTCGGCAAGGTGCTGCGCGAGGTCGAGTCGGAGCTCCTCGAGTTCGAGGTCGAAAGGCCCGACCCGATGGACGAGCTCGCGGTGCGTCGCGCCGCCCGCACCGCCTGAGGCGCGCCGCACCGCTGCGTTCCTGGTCAGCCCAGCGCTGACTCCATCCGCTCGCGCACGCCCGCCGTCGCGGCGAGGGCCTGATCGAGGTCGGCGATGAGGTCGGCCGGATCCTCCAGGCCGATCGAGAGGCGCACGAGCGCGTCCGACGGCTTGGCGTCGGCCGTGACGGGCCGGTGGGTGAGCGCCGCCGGGTGCTGGATGAGCGAGTCGACGCTGCCGAGCGACACCGCGTGCGTGAAGAGGCGGACGGATGCCGTCAGCGCCGCCGCAGCGTCGAAACCGTCGACGAGCTCGATCGCGATCATCGCGCCAGGACCCGACTGCTGGGTGCCGATGAGACCTCGGGGATCGCTCTCTGCGAAGCCCGGGAAGTGCACGCGTGCGACTTCGGGGCGGGAGAGCAGCCACTCCGCGACCACGCACGCGCTCTCCTGCTGGGCGCGCATCCGCACGGGCAGGGTCGCCAGGCCGCGGTGCAGCAGGTACGCCGCGAGGGGATGCATGATCGCGCCGGTGATGGCGCGCGTGCGGCGCAGCGCCGCGGCCAGTCGCGCGTCGCACGCGACGACGCCGCCCACGACGTCGCCGTGGCCGCCGAGGTACTTGGTCGCGCTGTGCAGCGAGAGCGACGCGCCGAGGTCGAGCGGGTGCTGGAGCACGGGGGTCGCGAAGGTGTTGTCGACGAGTACCGGCACATCGCCGGCGGCCGCGGCCACCCGGCGGATGTCGACAAGCTCGAGCGTCGGGTTCGCCGGGCTCTCGAGCACGACGAGCGCGGTGTCGTCGCGCAGGGCGGCGGCGACATCGTCGGGGGAGCAGAACGTGGTCTCGACGCCGAGCAGGCCCGACGCGAGCAGGTGGTCGGTGCCCCCGTACAGCGGACGCACGGCCACGACGTGGCGCTTCTGGGATTCGTTGGTGAGGGCCAGCAGCACGGCGGTGACCGCGGCCATGCCCGACGAGAACGCCACCGCCTCCTCAGCGTGCTCGAGACGCGCCAGAGCCTCCTCGAATCGCGCGACCGTCGGGTTCCACAGCCGGGCGTAGACGTTGGACCCGCCCTCGAAAGGGTGGCCGCCGGTCGCGAGGACCTCGTAGGACATGCCGCCGAGCTCGATCCCCGGCAGAGGATTGGTCGACGAGAGGTCGAGGGGGAGAGCGTGAACGCCCAGGCTCGCGAGATCGTCGCGACCGGCGTGCACGGCAAGGCTGTCAGGGTGCAGCGTCATCGATGCCATGGCGATATGGTCAGCGAAATCGCGACGAATGGCAAGTCGAGCTCACCCGGACGTGCACAAGTTACGCAATCTGCTCATCGAGTGAGCAGAGTGGTCACCCGCACGGATGCTGCGGGGCGCAGCATCCGTCCGATCAGGAGCGGGAGTCCTCGGAGACCGGGATGCGACCGGTGCGCATGATGCGGTCGAGCAGGGAGTCGAAGTCGGCGGCGAGCTCCTGGGCAGAGTCGCCGGGCCAGATGTGCAGCGGCTTCGCGGCGCCCTGCGCCTGCTGGAGCGAGGTGCGCTCGGGCAGCTGCGGGCTCAGCACGAGCGGGCCGAACATGTCGCGGAGCTCCTTGATGCGGAACTGGTGCTCGATCGACTGCGGGCGCACGCGGTTGACCACGATGCCCAGCGGCTGCAGGCGGGGGGAGAGCCCGCGGCGGATCTCTTCGATCGCGCGCAGGGCCCGGTCGGCCGCGGCGACGGAGAAGAGCCCCGGCTCGGTCACGACGATGACGCGGTCGGAGGCCGCCCACGCGGTGCGGGTGAGGGCGTTGAGCGACGGCGCGCAGTCGATGAGCACGAGGTCGTAGTCCGCCTCGATCGTGGCGAGCGCCTCTTCGAGCTTCCAGACGTCGCGGACGCTCGGGTGGGGGCCGTCGAAGTTGATGGCCGAAGGGCTGCCGATCATGACGTCGATGGTGCCCGGGTGCACCTTCGCCCAGCCGCTGGAGGTGATGGCCTGACGGACCGTCTTCTCCTTGGGGTTGGCGAGGACATCTGCGACATTCAGGCGGCCGGCCACCTGGATGTCCATGCCCGTCGACACGTCGGACTGCGGGTCGAGGTCGACGACGAGCGTGCGGACACCACGGGCGAAAGCCGCCGACGCGAGTCCGAGAGTCACGGTCGTCTTGCCGACGCCACCCTTGAGCGAGCTGACGGATAGGACGTGCACAAGCCACCACGTTACCGTCCCCTAGGCTGAGAGCACACTCAGCCCGTTTTTCGGGCCCGCCTGCGCCGCCGCACACGGAGGTCTCATGTTCCGCAAGATCCTGGTCGCGAACCGAGGCGAGATCGCCATCCGAGCATTCCGCGCCGCGTACGAGCTGGGAGCGCGCACCGTCGCGGTGTTCCCCTTCGAGGACCGCGGCTCGCTGCACCGCCAGAAGGCCGACGAGTCGTACGAGATCGGTGAGAAGGGCCATCCGGTCCGCGCGTATCTCGATGTCGACGAGATCGTCCGCGTCGCTCTCGCGGCCGGTGCCGACGCGATCTACCCGGGGTATGGCTTCCTCTCCGAGAACCCCGAGCTCGCCGAGAAGGCGGCCGCGAACGGCATCGCCTTCATCGGACCGCCCTCGAAGGTGCTCGAGATGGCCGGCAACAAGGTCACCGCGAAGCAGCACGCGATCGCCGCGGGCGTGCCCGTGCTGCGCTCCACCGACGCGTCCGACGACGTCGACGCACTGCTCGCCCAGGCCGACGACATCGGGTTCCCGATCTTCGTGAAGGCCGTCGCGGGCGGCGGCGGGCGAGGGATGCGGCGGGTCGAGCGCAAGGAAGAGCTCGCGCCCGCGCTGGCCGAGGCCATGCGCGAGGCGGGCAGCGCTTTCGGCGACGCCCGTGTCTTCCTCGAGCAGGCGGTGCAGCGGCCCCGTCACGTCGAGGTGCAGATCCTCGCCGACAAGACGGGCGAGACCGTGCACCTCTTCGAGCGCGACTGCTCGGTGCAGCGCCGCCACCAGAAGGTGATCGAGATCGCTCCGGCGCCGAACCTCGACCCCGCCATCCGCGACGCCCTCCACGGGTACGCCGTCGCGTTCGCGCGGTCGATCGGCTATGAGAACGCCGGCACCGTCGAGTTCCTCCTCGAGACCGCCGGGCCCCGCACCGGCGAGGTCGTCTTCATCGAGATGAACCCGCGCATCCAGGTCGAGCACACCGTGACCGAGGAGGTGACGGACGTCGACCTCGTGCAGTCGCAGATGCGCATCGCCGCGGGGCAGACGATCGCCGACCTCGGCCTGACGCAGGACCGCATCCAGCTGCGCGGTGCGGCGCTGCAGTGCCGCATCACGACCGAGGACCCGTCGCAGGGCTTCCGCCCCGACACCGGCCGCATCACGACGTACCGCTCGCCCGGTGGTGCCGGCATCCGTCTCGACGGCGGCACGACCGCTGCCGGCTCGCAGATCAGCCCGCACTTCGACTCGATGCTCGCGAAGCTCACATGCCGCGGCCGCGACTTCCCGGCAGCGGTCGCGCGCGCCCGCCGCGCCCTGGCCGAGTTCCGCATCCGCGGCGTCTCCACGAACATCCCGTTCCTGCGGGCGGTGCTCGACGATCCCGCGTTCGTCGCGGGCGACGTCAGCACCTCGTTCATCGACGAGCGGCCCGAGCTGCTCACGAGCAACCCGTCGCGCGACCGTGCGACGAAGCTCCTCAACTGGCTCGGCGACGTCACCGTGAACCGCCCGTACGGCGAGAAGCCCGTGTCGGTGTCGCCCGGCAGCAAGCTGCCCGCCATCGACCTCTCCTCGCCGCCGCCCGCCGGCACGCTCGACCGCCTGCGCGAGCTCGGCCCCGAGGGCTTCGCGCGCGCACTGCGCGCACAGAGCGGTCTCGCCGTCACCGAGACGACGTTCCGCGACGCTCACCAGTCGCTGCTCGCCACCCGGGTGCGCACGCGCGACCTCGTCCGCGTCGGCCCGCACGTCGCGCGCATGACGCCGCAGCTGCTGTCGGTGGAGGCCTGGGGCGGCGCGACCTACGACGTCGCGCTGCGCTTCCTCGCCGAGGACCCGTGGGAGCGCCTCGAGGCGCTGCGCACGGCGATGCCGAACATCCCTATCCAGATGCTGCTGCGCGGCCGCAACACCGTGGGCTACACGCCGCGCCCGGTCGAGGTGACCGACGCCTTCGTGCGCGAGGCCGCCGCCACGGGCGTCGACATCTTCCGCGTCTTCGACGCCCTGAACGACGTGTCGCAGATGCGTCCGGCCATCGACGCCGTGCGCTCCACGGGCACCGCGATCGCCGAGGTGGCGCTCTGCTACACGTCCGATCTGCTCGACCCGGCCGAGAAGCTGTACACGCTCGACTACTACCTGCGCCTCGCCGAGCAGATCGTCGAGTCGGGCGCGCACATCCTCGCCATCAAAGACATGGCCGGCCTCGTGCGTCCGGCGGCCGCGGCCAAGCTCGTCACGGCTCTGCGCGAGAACTTCGACCTTCCGGTGCACCTGCACACGCATGACACTGCGGGCGGTCAGCTCGCGACGCTGCTCGCGGCGAGTGCCGCGGGAGTGGACGCGGTGGATGCTGCAGCCGCTCCGATGTCGGGAACCACGAGCCAGCCGTCGCTGTCTGCGCTGGTCGCCGCGCTCGCCCACACCGACCGCGACACCGGCCTCAGCCTGCAGGCGGTCAGCGATCTCGAGCCGTACTGGGAGGGCGTGCGCCACCTGTACCGTCCGTTCGAGTCCGGCCTCGCGTCGCCGACGGGTCGCGTCTACCACCACGAGATCCCGGGCGGTCAGCTGTCGAACCTGCGCCAGCAGGCGATCGCCCTCGGCCTCGCCGACGACTTCGAGCTCATCGAGGACATGTACGCGGCGGCCGACCGCATCCTGGGGCGCATCCCCAAGGTGACGCCGTCGTCGAAGGTCGTTGGCGACCTCGCGCTCGCGCTCGTCGCCGTGCGCGCCGATCCCGCCGACTTCGAGGAGAACCCGCAGAACTACGACATCCCCGACTCGGTCGTCGGGTTCATGGCGGGCGAGCTCGGTGACTTGCCGGGCGGCTGGCCGGAGCCTTTCCGCACGAAGGTGCTCGCGGGCCGCACGATCTCGATCGACGTCCCGCCGCTCACCGCTGAGGAGCAGGAGGGTCTTGCCGGCGACGCCGCGACGCGCCGTCGCACGCTCAACCGCCTGCTGTTCCCCGGTCCCGCGCGCGACTTCGAGAAGAACCGTGAGGCCTACGGCGACCTGACCGCGCTCGGCACCCCCGACTACCTCTACGGGCTGAAGCCGGGGGAGGAGCACGTCGCCGAGATCGACCCGGGCGTGCAGCTGTACGTCGGTCTCGAGGCGATCGGCGAAGCCGATCCCAAGGGCATGCGCACCGTCATGACGACCCTCAACGGCCAGCTGCGCCCCGTGTTCGTGCGCGACCGCAGCATCAAGGTCGAGGCGCGCCAGGCCGAGAGGGCCGACACCTCCAAGCCCGGCCAGGTCGCAGCGCCGTTCGCGGGCGTCGTCACCCTCAAGGCGAAGGCCGGCGACACCGTCACGGCCGGCCAGCCGGTCGCCTCGATCGAGGCCATGAAGATGGAGGCGGCGATCACCGCACCCGTCGACGGCGTCGTCGAGCGCCTCGTGATCGCCGAGACCGCGCAGGTCGACGCCGGGGACCTTTTGGTCGTCATCCGCCCGGCCCAGTAACCTGGAGGGCGGCATCCGCCCGAAACGCCGTCTTTTCAGGAGAGCTCCGCAGTGACGCCCGATCGCATCGAACACACGCCCGACGAACCCGAGAACGGCGTGCTGTCCGAGACCGGAAGCATCGACACGACCGGTCTCGGCATCCTGGGTGGTGCGACGGCGCAGGTGAACGTCGAGCTGCCGTCCGAATCCGACGACGACCGTGAGGACGACGGCGTCATCGATGACGAGGTGCCCTTCGTGATCGAGATCCCGGCCGACGCCGATCTTCCGGTGATCGAGGCCGCCCCGGTCGAGGAGTTCTCGACCGCGACGACCGAGGCCGAGATCGTCGAGAACGCCGCCGACCTCGAGGAGTGGACCGTCGAGGGCGAGGGCTTCGCCCCGGCCCCTCCCGCCGAGGACATCGCCGACGCGGAGATCGTCGAGCTGATCGAGGCCGAGTTCGACGTCGAGGACGCCGACGTGGTCGACGAGGCCGAGCCCGAGCCTGCGGTGGAGCCTGAGACCGTGGTCGAGGAGCCGGCGGCCGACGTCGGGGAGTTCGAGCCGGTCTCCGTGGAGCCGGTCTCCGTGGAGCCCGAGCCTGTCGCCGACGAGCGCGAGCTTGTCGCCGATGAGCCTGAGGCCGCCGCCGAGGAGCCCGGGGCCGTCGCTGACGAATCCGAGGCGGAACCCGCGCCGGCCGAGCCCGCACCCGCGGAGCCCGCCGCCGACGAGTTCGCGATCGCCGATTTCGACGCCGTCGACTTCGAGGACGCCGACTTCGACGGCGAGTTCGACCCCGCCGAGTTCGATCTCGAGCTCGCCGACGACGGCGTGGAGGCCGCCCTGGCGGAGAACGCCGCATCGGGAGACGATGTCAACAGGGCCGACGACCCCGTGGAGGAGCCCATGAGCGCCAAGACCCCGGCCGACGACGACAAGGCAGCCGCGACTCCGGCGCCGGCAGCGCCGCAGCCGGCGCCCGCCCGGCCATCGGTCCCCGCTGCGGCCGCCGCCGCGAAGACGGCCACCGGACCGACGCCCGCCACCCGCCGTGAGGCCAACCACACCGGCGCCCAGCCGGTCGTGGAGCGCACGGCCGTCGAGCGCGCGGGCTTGCCGCGTGGAGACGTCGCCCTGACCTCGAAGCGTCTCGGCGAATTCGAGGCCGGCCGCGAGACCGCGGACCTCCTCACCGCCGATCGCCTGCTCGACCCGCACCAGGTGATCCGCCCCGAGCCCGAGGGCGCGTGGCAGCACTTCCTGTACTCGATCTCGGGAAAGCGCATCAACCTCGGCGACAGCAAGCGGGCGAAGGCCCGCAAGGACCTCGACCGCCGGATCGCGGCCCCGCTCGCCGGCGGCGCCCGGTTCGTCCCGGTGCTGTCGCGCAAGGGCGGCGTCGGCAAGACGACCGTGACGACCCTGCTCGGCCAGGCGCTGGCCGACGCCCGCGACGACCGCGTGATCGCGATCGACGCGAACCCCGACCGTGGCACGCTCGCGGAGCGCATCACCCGTGACAGCGGCAAGACCGTGCGCGACCTCGTGCGCATGAGTCCGGAAGTCGTCGGCTTCAACGACCTGTCGGGCATCGTCGCGCGCGACGAGACGCGTCTCGATGTCGTCGCGTCCGACAGCGACCCGCGAGTGTCGGAGGCGTTCAACGACGCCGACTACCGGAATGTCGCGGCTCTCGCGGCCCACTATTACTCGGTGGTGCTCACCGACACCGGGACCGGCATCGTCCACTCGGTGATGGGCGCCACGCTCGACCTCGCCGACCAGATCGTGATCGTCGCCGGCCTGAGCGTCGACGAGGCCCGACTCGCCTCCGAGACGCTGACGTGGCTCGAGACCAACGGCTACGCCGACAGGGTGCGCAACGCCGTGGTCGTGCTGAACAACGCGCGGCCGGGGCATCCGCTCGTCCAGCTGGACGAGCTGGAGTCGCACTTCCGCACCCGCGTGCGCGCGGTCGTGCGTGTGCCGTACGACCCGCACATCGCGGCCGGCAGCGCCATCGTGTTCCGCGAGCTGCAGCCCGCGACGCGCGAGGCCGCACGTCAACTCGCCGCGACCGTGGTCGAGGGCCTCCGTTCGCTCGCATCGGCGGCCTGAGGCATCCGATGGCCGTGCGTCCCATCCGTGTCTTCGGCGACCCCGTCCTGAAGTCCGTCAGTGCCCCCATCGGCGAGATCGACGACGGCGTGCGCGCCCTCGTGCGCGACCTGGTCGACACCGTCGAGCTGCCCGGCCGCGCCGGCGTGGCGGCGCCCCAGATCGGTGTCGGGCTGCGCGCTTTCAGCTACAACATCGACGGCGACATCGGCTACGTGCTGAACCCGGTGCTCGTCGAGGTGTCGGGCGAGCCTGAGGCGATCGGCGAAGGCTGCCTCTCCGTGCCCGGCCTGTGGCACGACGCTGTCCGCTACCCGCGGGCGAAGGTCGTCGGCATCGATCTCGACGGCAACGAGATCGTTCTCGAGGGCGAGGGCCTCCTCGCCCAGGCGCTCCAGCACGAGACCGATCACCTCGACGGCACGCTCTACCTCGATCGGCTCACGAAGGAGCAGCGTCGCGTTGCGATGCGCGAGATCCGCGAGTCCGACTGGTTCTGAGACACAGAAGAGGAGCGGATGCCGGGGCCCCGGCATCCGCTCCTCTCTGGTGTCTTCTGAGCTCAGCTGAGTGAGACGTTGGTGGTGTTCACCGGCACCGAGTAGAGCTCTTCGATGTCGGTCTTGAAGTCCTCGAGGATCACGTTGCGCTTGATGCTCATCTTCGGGGTGAGGTGGCCGCTCGACTCGGTCCACTCCGTGGGCAGGATCGTGAACTTGCGGATCGACTCGGCGCGCGAGACGTTCTTGTTCGCGATGTCGATCGCGCGCTGCACCTCGGCGCGCACCGCGTCGTTCTTGGCCGCGTCGGCGAGCGACATGTCGCCCGGCAGGCTGTTGTTCGCCAGCCACGTCGGCAGCATCTCGGGGTCAAGGGTCACGAGGGCCGCGATGAACGGCTTCTGGTCGCCGACGACCACGACCTGCCCGACGATCGGGTTGGCGCGGATCGGGTCCTCCAGAGCCGCGGGCGCCACGTTCTTGCCGCCGGCGGTGACGATGATCTCCTTCTTGCGCCCGGTGATCGTCAGGAAGCCCTCGGAGTCGAACGCGCCGATGTCGCCGGTCTTGAACCAGTCGCCGTCGAACGTGGCCGCGGTGGCCTCGGGGTTGCGCCAGTACTCCTTGAACACGTTGATGCCGCGCACCTGGACCTCGCCGTCGTCGGCGAGGCGGATGCCCACACCCGGCAGCACCGGACCCACGGTGCCGATCTTGGACTTGGTCGCGAGGTTGACCGTCGCGGGCGCCGTCGTCTCGGTGAGGCCGTAGCCCTCGAGGATCGTGACGCCGAGGCTGTGGAAGAAGTGGCCGAGGCGGTGGCCCAGGGGAGCGGACCCCGACACGGCGTACGCCACGCGCCCACCCATCGCGGTGCGCAGCTTCGAGTAGACCAGGCGGTCGAAGAGCGCGAACTTGATCTTGGTGAGGAGGGGGATCTTCTTGCCCTCCTGCAGGAGACGGGAGTGCTCGATCGCGGTGTGCGCGGCGGCGCGGAAGATCTTGCCCTTGCCGCCGGCCTCGGCCTTCTGCTCGGCCGAGTTGTAGACCTTCTCGAAGACGCGCGGCACGGCCAGGAGGAACGTCGGCTTGAACGACCCCAGGGCGGGCAGCAGCTGCTTGGTGTCGGGCTGGTGGCCCGTCTTGACACCGGCGTGGATGGTGAGGATCGAGATGAAACGCGCGAACACGTGCGCCGTCGTGATGAAGAGGAGCGTCGATGCGCCGGGCATGTCGAGCACCTCGTGCAGCGACTTGGCGGAGTTGCGCGACAGCTCGACGAAGTTGCTGTGGGTCAGCACACATCCCTTGGGACGCCCGGTCGAGCCCGACGTGTAGATGAGGGTGGCGATGTCGGCCCCGTTGGCGAGGTTGCGGCGCCGCTCGATCTCGTCGTCCGAGACGCCGGCACCCTCGGCGACGAGCTTGTCGAGATCGCCGCTGTGCATCTCCCACGCGGAGCGGATGAGCGGCAGTTCGGCTCGGGCCTCGGCGAATCGGGCGGTGTGATCGGGAAGCTCGGTGATGATCGCCACGGCGCCCGAGTCGGTGAGGTTCCACGCGATCTGCGCGCTCGAGCTGGTCTCGTAGATCGGCACCATGACCGCGCCGGCATAGAACAGCGCGAAGTCCACGAGCGTCCACTCATAGGTGGTGCGGGCGATGAAGCCCACCTTGTCGCCGGGCTCGATGCCGCCGGCGACGAAGCCCTTGGCCAGCGCGACGACCTGCTTCTGGAACTCGGCCGCGGTGATGTCGCGCCATCCCTCGCCCTCCGGCACGGCGAACAGCGCGAGGTTCGGCGTCGCCTTGACGCGCTCGACCAGCAGATCGGTGATGTTGGCCTGCGGATCGGCGGGGACGATTGCGGGGACTTCGAATTGGACCACGGCAGCTCCTTCGGTACCGGACGACTGAATCTCGGGTGAATCTCATCCGAGTCTAATCAGGTGTCACATCCGACTCGCCGTCGGGTGTGGAGAGCACCGGCTGGATAGACTTCAAGGCGCTGTCGCGCGTGCGGCGGCCGGAGAGGGAGAACGTGCTCAAGGTCGGCATCGACATCGGCGGAACCAAGATCGCGGGCGGGGTCGTCGACTCCGACGGCACGATCGTCGAACAGCTCCGCGTCGACACGCCGACCGACACCGCCGCTCTGGCCCAGGCCGTGGTCGACATGGCCCGCTACTTCCGCGGCGCGCACGACGTCGCCGCCGTGGGCGTCGCGGCGGCCGGCTTCATCGATCGCGACCGGGCGACCGTCATCCACGCCCCCAACATCGCGTGGCACAACGAGCCTCTGAAGGCGACGCTCGAACAGGGCATCGGACTGCCGGTCACCATCGAGAACGACGCGAACGCCGCCGGGTGGGCCGAGTTCCGCTTCGGCGCAGGCCGCGGCGTCGAGCACATGGTGATGCTCACGATGGGCACCGGCGTGGGCGGCGCCATCGTGCTCGACGGCCAGCTCTTCCGCGGCGGTCACGGCGTCGCCGCGGAGCTCGGCCACATCCGCTTCATCCGCGACGGCATCCTGTGCGGCTGTGGTCAGCACGGATGCCTCGAGCAGTACGCGTCGGGCCGCGCACTGCAGCGCGAGGCCAACGACATCGCGGACGGCGGCGGCATCGGTGCCGCGCTGGCGGCCCACCGCGCCGAGAACGGCAAGATCAGCGGACCCGCGGTGTCGCGCCTCGTGCTCGCGGGCGACCCCGGCGCCGCCGAGGCGCTGCGTCGCGTGGCGACGGCGCTCGGCGAGGCGTGCGGCGGGTTCCAGGCGGTGCTCGACCCCCAGCTCTTCGTCATCGGCGGTGGGGTCGCCCAGCTCGGCGACGCCCTCCTCGAGCCGATGCGCGTCGCGTACGAGAAGTCGCTGCCGGGCTATGGCGAGCGGCCGATCGCGACCTTCAAGATCGCGAAGCTCGTCAACGACGCGGGCCTCATCGGAGCGGCCGATCTTGCGGGGACAGAGGCGTAGCGCGATGTTCTACTGGCTGATGAAGTACGTGGTCATCGGACCGATCGTCAAGGCGATCTGGCGCCCGTGGATCGTCGGCCGCCGCAACGTCCCCGCCGAGGGGGCCGCGATCCTCGCGAGCAACCACCTCTCGTTCGTGGACTCGATCTTCCTGCCGCTCATGCTCGACCGGCCGGTCGCGTTCCTCGCCAAGAGCGACTACTTCACCGGCAAGGGCCTCAAGGGGTGGGCGACCCGCATGTTCTTCAAGGGCACGGGTCAGCTCCCGATCGACCGTTCGGGCGGCAAGGCGTCCGAGGCATCCCTCAACACGGGACTGCAGGTGCTGGGCCGGGGCGACCTTCTCGGCATCTATCCCGAGGGCACCCGCAGCCCCGACGGCAAGCTCTACCGTGGCCGGACCGGCATCGCGCGCATGGCACTCGAAGCGCACGTTCCGGTGGTGCCCGTGGTCATGGTCGACACCGACACGATGATGCCGATCGGCACCACGATCCCCCGGATCGTGCGGGTCGGCATCGTCGTGGGCGAGCCCCTCGACTTCTCGCGCTTCGAGGGCATGGAAGGCGACCGCTACATCCTGCGCTCGATCACCGACGAGATCATGGTCGCGCTCCAGCGACTGGGGGAGCAGGAGTACGACGACGTGTACGCGTCGACGGTCAAGGACCGGCTCAAGACGAAGACCCGCTGAACGCGGAGTGGCCGGTCGTCACGCGGCGCCGGTGGCCTGCGTCCCGCGGCTAGAATCGAGGGATGCTCCAGCACCTCGACGCACTCGACCATTGGCGGACCCTGCCCATCAAGCAGCAGCCGCAGTGGTATGACGCGGACGCGGTGGCGGAGGCATCCGCGGAACTTGCGACCCTGCCGCCGCTGGTCTTCGCCGGGGAGGTCGACAACCTCCGCGACCGCCTGGCGCGTGCCGCGTCGGGCAAGGCGTTCCTCCTCCAGGGCGGCGACTGCGCCGAGACCTTCGCCGGCGCGACCGCCGAGCAGATCCGCAACCGCATCAAGACGGTGCTGCAGATGGCCGTCGTGCTCACGTACGGCGCCTCGATGCCCGTCGTCAAGATGGGCCGCATGGCGGGTCAGTTCGCCAAGCCCCGTTCGAGCGACACCGAGACCCGCGGCGACGTCACGCTGCCGGCCTACCGCGGCGACATCGTCAACGGCTACGACTTCACCGAGGCGTCGCGCAAGGCCGACCCCAACCGGCTGCTCAAGGGCTACCACACGGCCGCGTCGACCATCAATCTCATCCGCGCCTTCACCCAGGGCGGCTTCGCCGACCTCCGTGAGGTGCACTCCTGGAACAAGGGCTTCGCGTCGAACCCCGCCAACCAGCAGTACGAGCGCCTCGCCACCGAGATCGACCGCGCCATCAAGTTCATGGAGGCGGCGGGCGCCGACTTCGACGAGCTGAAGCGGGTCGAGTTCTACACCGGCCACGAGGGCCTGCTCATGGACTACGAGCGGCCCATGACGCGCATCGACTCGCGCACGAACACGCCGTACAACACGTCGGCGCACTTCCTGTGGATCGGCGAGCGCACCCGTGAGCTCGACGGTGCGCACGTCGACTACTTCTCGAAGATCCGCAACCCCATCGGCGTCAAGCTCGGCCCGACCACGTCGCCCGACACCGCGCTCGCGCTCATCGACAAGCTCGACCCGAACCGCGAGCCCGGCCGCCTCACGTTCATCACGCGCATGGGCGCCGGCAAGATCCGCGACGCGCTGCCGCCGCTGCTCGAGGCCGTGAAGGACTCGGGCGCGACGCCGCTGTGGGTCACCGACCCGATGCACGGCAACGGCATCACGACCCCGACCGGCTACAAGACGCGTCGCTTCGACGACGTCGTGGACGAGGTCCGCGGCTTCTTCGAGGCGCACCGCTCAGTCGGAACGTTCCCCGGCGGCATCCACGTCGAGCTCACCGGTGACGACGTCACCGAGTGCCTCGGCGGCTCCGAGCAGATCGACGAGGCCACCCTCGCGACCCGCTACGAGTCGCTGTGCGACCCGCGCCTGAACCACATGCAGTCGCTCGAGCTCGCCTTCCTCGTCGCCGAGGAGCTCGAGAAGCGCTGACCTCTCGCGCCTGACACGAAGAAGATCCCGGATGCCTCGCCTCGAGGCATCCGGGATCTCTCTGTTCCTCCCCTCCTCTGCCGGCTCTGCCCCGTCGCGGCCGCCGTTGGAGACGAGACCGCGCGATAGCACCGCGTAGCCAGGCTCGACGGTGCTGTTGTGAGGTCTCGTCGCGATTGCGTGTGGGACAACGGGATGCCTCGGCCCGCAGCATCCGGAATCCTCGCCGCTCAGCGGTTCTGTGCGACGCCGTCCCGGCCCCCCGGCAACGAGACCGCGCGATAGCACCGAGTAGCCAGGCTCGACGGTGCTGTTGTGAGGTCTCGCGTCGGGGTTGTGGACAATCTCCGCCTCCGCCGACGCAGGCGCGGCAGGATCGACGGATGCCGCGCCGAAAACTCCCTGAGGAGCTCCAAGGGTTCGCGTTCACGACTGCGGAGGCACGCGCGCGTGGCGTCGACCGGGGGAGGTTGCGGGGGAGGGATGTCGCGAATCCGCATCATGGGATCCACATCGCGGCGGAGTGCGCGGTCGACGCCGACATCATGGCGCGCTGCGAACGACTCATCCCGGCATTGGGGCCGGGGCACTGGTTCAGCCATCGGACGGCGGCGCGCATCTGGGGAATTCCGCTCCAGCCGGCGTACTCGGCGACCGAAGGGCTGCACGTCCTGTCGGTGGGGACGCGCGTCGCGCTGCGCCACGCCGGCGTGATCGGTTGGGTGACGTCTGCTGATGCGGTGCAGCGGGAGATGTTCGGCCTGCTCCCGGTGGTCTCGCCGGCCGACGTCTGGTGTCAGCTCGCCCAGCGCGGCGCGGTCGTCGGCGGCGCGCTGATCGCGCACGAGTGGCTCGTCGCGGCCGCGGACTACCTCCTGACCGGTAAGCGCCAACCCGACGGGACGCGGGGCACCCCGCCGTGCACCGTCGACGATCTCGAGGCCGCGATCTTGCGCCGTGGTCGTGGGCGGGGCACCGCGGCGCTCCGCCGGGCCCTCGCCGACGCCCGTTCTCCGGTGGACTCTCCCTACGAGACGCGGACGCGGCTCGGCCTGGTCGCACACGGGCTGCCCGAACCGCAGGTGCAGGTGCCGGTCGAGACCGCTGAGGGGCGGCGGCACGCCGACCTGGGGTATCCGAGCCGCAGGCTGCTCATCGAGTATCAGGGGGAGGAGCACCGCAGCTCCCGCAAGAGGTGGCTCAGCGATCTGACACGCGTGCAGCTGCTCCAGGACGCGGGATACGAGGTCTTCCTGATCGGCGCCGACGATGTCGACCCGGACTGTTCCGCCCTCGCCGCCCGCGTGAGGCGCGCCTTGAGCCGCGAGACCGCACGATAGCACCGGGCCCGGGCGCCTGGTGGTGCTGTTGTGAGGTCTCGTCGCGAAGGGCGGGCTGGGTTGCGCGGGGCCGAGGTGGCGGAGGCCGCCGCAGGTCAGAGGGCGGCGGCGATGCGCAGCGAGATGACGGTGCCCTTGGGCTCCATGTCACCGGCGTCGGGGTTCTGCGACTCGACTTGGGTGAACGGGTCGGGGAAGGCGTCCCAGCGGTCGTCGTAGTCGATCGCGAATCCGGCGTTCGAGGCGGCCTGCCGGGCCTCGGCCAGCGTCATGCCCTCGAAGTCGGGGACCTCGAACAGCGCCGGACCGGTCGACACCACCAGGGTCACGGTGTCGCCGGGAGCGAGCGGGCTGCCGTCCTCTTTGCCGAGGACGCGGATCACGCGCTCGGCCTTGACCGAGTCGCTGGACTCGGTCTGGCTGGGGTCGGCGACGACGAGCCCGAGACCCTCGAGCGTGCTGCGCGCCTTGCCCTCGCTCTCGCCCGCGACGTTCGGGAGCGGGCCGAGCGACACCTGCAGATACGCGGTGTCGCCCTGGTGGACGGTGCAGCCGTCCATGCACCCGACGTCCTGTGATCCGTCGTCGGGCGCGCCCGCGGGGCGGATGCTCACGCCGATCACGACGTCGGGGGCGGCGTCGGTGAAGAACTTGGCGCTCTCGTCGGGCACAGATACGGACTGGGCCTGGAGCGCTGCGCGTGCGTCGGCGTCGGGCATTCCCGAG
Organism: Microbacterium sp. Soil_C_42; assembly: GCF_057656735.1. Taxonomy (NCBI): domain Bacteria; kingdom Bacillati; phylum Actinomycetota; class Actinomycetes; order Micrococcales; family Microbacteriaceae; genus Microbacterium; species Microbacterium sp. Soil_C_42. Next base: position 30,026 of record NZ_JBDGJU010000005.1, on the reverse strand, counting down.
AACGACGGGAACGTCGCCTCCTGCGGGCCGAGCGAGACGTAGACGTCGACCTCGGCGCCCTTGTCGACGCGGGTGCCACCCTCGGGGTCGCTGCGGATGACCTGGCCCGTCGCGACCTCGAGGCTGTACTCGCCCTGCTGCACGGCGACCAGGGAGTCCTCTTGAAGGCGTGCGGATGCCTCGTCGAAGCTCATGCCCGTGACATCGGCGACGGCGACCATCGACCCTGGGCCGGAGCCGAACCACCACCCGAGCCCGCCCGCGAGCGCGGCGAGCACGAGCACGAGCGCGATGAGCCAGGCGCCCCGGGACCGGCGGCGCTGCGTGGCGCGGCGGAGCCGGCCGGCGTTGTCGACTTCCGCCATCGTCGCGACGGGGCCGGTGGCCGTGCTGGGCAGCACCGCCGTGAGTTCGCCGGTGTTGGCGATGTCGTCGCGGACGATGCCGATCGGACCGGTGCGGGCGACGACGGGGGAGACGCCCAGCTCGCGTTCGATGTCGCGCAGGCGCTGCAGCATCTCGCGCGCATCGACGGGCCGCTCGTCGGGCGACTTCTCGGTCGCCCACAGCACGAGCTCGTCGAGCGGTTCGGGAACGCCCGGGTTCTTCACGCTCGGGCGCGGCACCGAGTCGGTGGCGTGCTGGAAGGCGATCTGCATCGGCTGCTCGCCCTTGTAGGGCTGCTCGCCGGTGAGCATCTCGTACAGCATGATGCCGATGGCGTAGATGTCGCTGCGCGCGTCGGCTGTGCCGCGCGTGACGAGCTCGGGGGCGAGGTACGCGATCGTGCCGAGCAGCTGCGCGCCCGACGCGGTGTTCGCGGTCGTGGCCCGGGCGAGGCCGAAGTCGCCGATCTTGATGCGACCGTCCTCGGCGAGGAGCACGTTCTCGGGCTTGACGTCGCGGTGCACGATGCCGGCCTTGTGCGCGGCGGCGAGGCCCGACAGCACGGCGTCGAGGATCGAGATCGCCTGCGGGATGGTCAGCCGGCGCTGCTCGCGCAGGAGCTCGCGCAGCGTGATGCCGGGCAGGTACTCCATGACGAGGTACGCCATGTCGCCGTCCTGGCCCTGATCGAACACGTTGACCACGTGCGGATCGGCGAGACGGGCGGCCGCGCGGGCCTCCTGGATGAACCGGCTCTGGAAGACCGTGTCATCGCTCAGATGCGAGTGCATGACCTTGAGCGCGACCCGCCGCTCGAGGCGCAGATCGGTCGCCACGTACACCGTGGCCATGCCGCCGCGGGCGATGCGAGCACGCACCCGGTACCGGCCGTCGACGAGACGGCCGATCAGCGGGTCCGTCTGCTGACTCGTGCTCACCCTGAGAGTCTACGGATCGGTGCCTGCGAGCCGGCGGAGCGGCTCACCCGGCGAGACCGCATTGTGACGGATGCCTGGCTCAGCCGAGCGCCGCGAGCCAGGAGTGGGCCGAGGCCTCCCACCTCGCATACGCGTCGGGGTACGCCGAGATCTGCACGGCCTGAGCGGCCTGCGCGAAGGTCAGCGCCTCCCAGCCCGGGATGTCGAGCAGTCCGCGCGTGCGGGCTCCGTTGGGGTCGCCGGCGCCTCCGAAGAAGACGCGCGTCGCGCGCGCGGCATCCTGCACCTCCGCGGCGGTGCCCCAGCCGTAGCTGGGACGCTGCTGGAAGAGGCCCAGCGAATCGCGGTCGCCGAACGTCACGTTGCGCAGCGACGACTCCTGCATCGCGGTGCCGAGGGCGATGGCGATGCCGCGGTCCGAGACGCCGAGTTCACGGCCGATGCGGACGATCAGCTGCGCGTTGGCGACCTGCTCGGCGGTGAGCCCGGGCACCGAGGGTGCGGAGCCCGGGATCTTGATGGTCTGACCGGGGTAGATGATCGACGACCAGCCGAGCCCGTTGGCCGCGAGCACCGCGTTCGTCGTCACGCCGTAACGCTTCGCGATCGAGCTGATCGTCTCGCCGGCCGCGATGGTGTGCGAACCGCCCGGCGACGTGTTCGGCGCGGGAGCGGGCGCAGGGGCAGGGGCAGGTGCAGGAGCGGGAACGGATGCCGCGGGCGCGGCCGCGCCGGGGATCTTTATGGTCTGCCCGGGGTAGATGATCGACGACCAGCCGAACCCGTTGGCCGCGAGCACCGCGTTCGTCGTCACGCCGTGCCGCTTGGCGATCGCACTGACCGTGTCGCCGCGCTGCACGGTGTACGCGCCGCTGGATGGGGTCGGTGCGGGAGCCGGCGGCGCCGGTGCGGCGGCGGCCGCGCTGAGCTTGAGCACCTGGCCCGGGTAGATGGTCGACGACCATCCGAGCCCGTTGAGGGCGAGCACGTCGTTGGTTCGCAGCCCGAAGCGCGCCGCGATGCGGCTCACGGTGTCTCCGCGCTGCACCGTGTACGTCGCGGGTGCGGTCTCGGTGGTCACGCGGACGGCGGGCAGTGCGGCGACGCGGGGGACGCTCGCGGCCGCAGCGCCGAACGTGCGCGGCACGCTGAGGGGCGCCGCATCCGTCGTCGCGGCATGAGCGGGCACCGCCGACAGGGTCAGCGCGATCGACCCGGCGACGGCCACCGGCACTCCGGTGAGGAGCGCGCGCGACGGGATGCCTGCCTGGTGGACACGATTCCTGGTGCTGCGGACCTGTCGCACGAGTTTTCCCCCCTCAGTCGACTCCGAGAACCGTGTCACGGATGTTTATTGGTGTCAACAGGTGTTATGTGGAGTGGTTTCTGTTACTGATGTGGCCAGAGTGTGGTGGGCGAGTGCCCGATCCGATCTGAGATAGTTGCTTTCGTGACCTCTGACGCCGCTCCGCGCTTCGAGACCGAATGGCTCACCCTGCCCGACCTCGTGGAGGTGCTCGGCGAACCGCTCGGCCGCGTGCGCCGGCTGCTCGACGACTACTACCTCGTCGGGTCCAAGCGCGACGGCGTCTTCAAGGTGCCGTCCGTCTTCGTGGTCGACGGGCACCCGCTGTCATCGCTGCGAGGCACCGTGTTCGTGCTGCATGACGCCGGCTTCTCCGACGACGAGGCGATCGACTGGCTGCTGTCTCCGGAGGAGTCCCTCGGTCACGCCCCCATCGAGTCGCTGCTCGCCGGGCGCAAGAGCGAGGTCCGCCGGATCGCCCGCACCCTCGCCTGAATCAGGTCGTGCGCACGGTCGCGGCGCGCGCGAGGTCGCGCAGCTCTCCGACGGCCGCGTTGCCCAGCCGCGCCCCCGAGAGAGCGCGATCGGCCTCGCGGGCGTAATCGGCGATGAGCCGCTCGACGCGGTCGAGTGCGCCGGTGTCGACGATCGTCCGCTGAAGCGACGCCACTTGGTCGGCGTCGAGATCGGGGTCGCCGACGAGCTCGTCGACCATGCGGCGCGCGGTCGGCGCGAGCGCCTCCCGCGCGTATGCGATGAGCACGGTCCGCTTGCCCTCGCGCAGGTCGTCGCCGGACGGCTTGCCGGTCGCGGCCTCGTCGCCGAACACGCCCAGCACGTCGTCGCGCAGCTGGAACGCCATGCCGAGCGGATGCCCGAACGCAGCGAGGGCGGCCGCTTGCGCAGCATCCGCTCCCGCGAGAGCCGCGCCGATCGCGAGCGGCTGCTGCACGCTGTAACGCGCGGATTTGAAGGACGCCACCCGCAACGCCCGTTCGGCATGCCGGTCGTCGGGCTCGCTTGCGAACGCGGACTCCTCTGCGACGTCGAGGAACTGCCCGAGGGTGACCTCGCGGCGCATCAGCGCGTACTGGCTGCGCGCGGCGGCGGCCCGTTCGGCGGAGGTCTCGGCGAGCCCCTCCTCGAGGAGGTCGTCGCTCCAGGCGACGAGCAGATCGCCGAGCAGGATCGCGCCCGAGCGGCCGAAGGCGTCGGCGTCGCCGAGCCAGCCCGCGTCTCGGTGCCCGGCCTCGAGGGCACGATGCGCCGACGGACGGCCGCGTCGCGTGTCGGAGTTGTCGATGAGGTCGTCGTGCACGAGGGCTGCCGCATGGAACACCTCGAGGGCGGCGGCCGCGGCGATGACCGGGGCGGTCGGTGCGCCGGTGGGGCCCGCGGCTTCCTCCACTGCCCTCCACCCGGAGAGGCAGAAACGCCCGCGAAGGCGCTTTCCGCCGGTCACGGCAGCCGCCCCCGAGGCGACGAATCGCTCCGCTTCGGGGCCGGCATCGACCGCACTCCGGCGTTGAGCCGAGACGAACATGTCCACTCGCTGGGAAATGGCTTCGATCGGCTCAACAGGGGCGGACACGGGCCTAGCCTAGTGAGGAACGGCACGCGTACAATCGAGCCACCGAAGTACAGAGGGGGAAGCATGCCACTCTCCGAACAGGAGCAGCGCCTGCTCGACGAGATGGAACGCCATCTCATGCGCAACGACGCGGATGTCGTCAGCGCGCCCCGCGACGGACGCACTCTGAGCTATCGCAACATCGTCTACGGCACGATCCTCGTGCTGCTCGGACTCGGCGGTCTCATCGTCGGGGTGTCGCAGCAGTTGATCGTCGTCGGGGTCATCGGATTCGTCGTGATGCTGGGCGGGGTGCTCCTCGCCGTCACACCGGGCCGCGGTCCGGGCAAGATGCGGGTCGAGCCCGACCGACCGGCCAAGCCCCAGAACAACTCTTCGTTCATGGACCGCATGAACGACCGCTGGGACAAGCGGCAGGGGGAGCGCTGAGCGTCCCCGCCGCCTGAATCGGCACGAGAAGCACCGACCTTCGGGTCGGTGCTTTTTTGTTGCCCGCGCGCCGCCCGCGGATCCCCGCCGGAGGGGCATGGGGGAGCGCCAGATCACAAATCAGTAGCGAAGTGGAGGAGAGTGGAGTAAAGTGGCGCACAACCCGGGGGGCCGGACGAAGGGGGTGTGATGTACCGATGCTTTTGGGCACGCACACACCCAAGCTCGATGACAAAGGGCGCGTCATCCTCCCGGCGAAATTCCGCGACGACCTCGGTGGGGGTGTCGTCGTGACGCGCGGACAGGATCGCTGCCTGTACGTGTTCAGCGAGACGGAGTTCGAACGGGTGCACGACCGCATCCGCGAGGCGCCTCTTGCGAACAAGCAGGCGCGCGACTTCCTGCGCATGTTCCTCTCCGGCGCGAGCGCCGAGAAGCCCGACAGTCAGAACCGCATCACCATCCCCCCTCCGCTGCGCGCATACGCCGGCTTGGAGCGCGACCTCGTCGTCACCGGCGTAGGCGCCCATGCCGAGATCTGGGACGCCGCGGCGTGGAACACCTACGCCGAGGCCAACGAAGAGAGCTACGCCGAGCTGGAGCAGGAGGTGATTCCGGGCCTGTTCTGAGCCCTCGGCCGTGACTCCCAGCTGCTCGTGCCCTGTCGCCACTTCCCCGGTGCCAGGTCGGAGCGGATGGGGATCAGGGCCTGGGGACCAGGACTGCCAGGTGATGATGAACCTGCGCGACATACACACCCCGGTCATGCTGGAGCGCTGCATCGAGCTGCTGGCTCCCGCGCTCGAGCGCGACGGCGCCGTCTTCGTCGATGCCACCCTCGGCATGGGCGGGCATTCCGAGGCGTTCCTGCAGCGCTTCCCGAAGCTCCAGCTCGTCGGCCTCGACCGCGACACCGACGCCCTCCGCATCGCGGGGGAGCGCCTCGCACCCTTCGGCGACCGCGTGCACCTCGTGCACACCGTCTACGACGGGATCGCAGAGGCGGTGACAGCCAGCGGGTTCGCCGCGGCCGACGGCATCCTCTTCGACCTGGGCGTCTCGTCGCTGCAGCTCGACGTCGCCGACCGCGGGTTCGCCTACGCACAGGACGCACCGCTCGACATGCGCATGGACCAGTCGGCCGGCACGACGGCGGCCGACATCCTCGCCACCTACGGCGAGGGCGATCTGCGGCGCATCTTCGAGCGCTACGGCGAGGAGAAGCTCGCGGGCCGCTACGCCCGCGCCATCATCGCCGCACGTGCCGAAGCGCCGATCGATCGGTCCGGCCGGCTGGTCGAGATCCTGCAGGCGGCGACTCCGGCCGCCGTGCAGCGCACGGGACACCCTGCCAAGCGCGTGTTCCAGGCGCTGCGCATCGAAGTCAACCGCGAGCTGTCGGTGCTGGAGCGCGCGGTGCCGTCCGCCCTCGGCATCGTGCCGGTCGGCGGCCGCATCGTCGTGCTGTCGTACCAGTCCCTCGAGGATCGCCTCATCAAGCGTGCGTTCGCCGAGGCTTCGGCGTCGACCGCGCCCCAGGGCCTGCCCGTCGAGCTGCCCGAGCACGCACCCAAGTTCCGACTGCTCGTCAAAGGTGCCGAGCTCGCCACCGACGAGGAGCGCGCGGTCAATCCGCGCGCGACGCCGGTGCGCCTCCGAGCCGCTGAGCGCGTGAGGCCCGAGCACGCGGAGGGTGCCTCATGAGCACGATCGCGAACGCCACGACCAGCGCCCGCCTCGGCCGCGCCGTCGCTCCGGAGAGGACGGATGCTCCGCGCCGCCGTCTGCGGGTGCTCGACGAGCCGGCCCGCCGGCGCCGCCCGAAGCTCTTCTACGGCATCGTCGCGGTGATGGGGGCGTTCCTCATCGGGGCCGCCCAGATGTCGCTGTCGATCATGACCACGCAGGGGACGTACGAGATCGCCGCCCTGACGAAGGAACAGCGCGACCTCACGTACGAGAAGCAGATCCTCTACGACGACGTCGCAGGGCTCAGCTCGCCGCAGTACCTGGCGGCGAACGCGGCGGCCCTCGGCATGGTGATCAACGAGGCGCCCAGCTATCTGCGGCTGAGCGACGGGGCGATCCTCGGTCCGTCAGAGGTCGCGATGGGCACGTCCTCGGTCGACGCGATCGGCCGCGGATCCGTGCCCAACGCGCTCATCACGAACACGCCCCTGGTGACCGTGCCCGACGCCACGATCGACGGGCTGCCGGTCGAGGTCGCCGAGACGTCCGACGGCGGAGTCGGCAACACTCCGCCCCCGCTCACGGACGGATTGCCCACCCCGAGCACACACTGAAGCGACGACGCCGAGCCGAGAACCGATCGAGACGCCCACTGCACGAGGCGCGGAGCACGAGACGCAGATGACGACACGAAGCACGAGAAGCCCCCGCCGCCGCACCGTCGTGGCCCTCGCCGTCGTCCTGGCCGTGCTGGCCGGATTCATCGTGCGGCTCGTCGACATCCAGGTCGTGAATGCCGACGACCACATCAAGGACTCGCTCGATGTCGCCTTCGCGGGCGAGCAGACGCTCTACGGCACGCGCGGCTCGATCGTCGACACGAACGGTCAGACCCTGGCAGGCAGCATCCTCCGCTACGACTGCCAGCTCTCTCCGCTGCTCATCACCCAGATCGACGAGCAGGTGCTCGCGGGCGACTCCGACGACCGGTTGTGGGCGGACGTGTCGAACGACGTGGCCGAGATCACGGGCCAGACGCCCGAAGAGGTCCGGGCGATCGTCGGCACCGCTCTCGCGGAGGACCCGAACTCGCAGTATGCGGTGCTCGAGAAGGGCGTCTCGACCGAGCAGTTCCGCGCCCTGGCCGACCTCAAGACGCCCTACATCGCGTGCGTCTCGCACCCCGCGCGCACGTACCCCGACGGCGCGGTCGCCGGCAACCTGATCGGGTTCGTCGGCTCCGACGGGACGCCTCTCGAGAGCCTCGAGCGGTCGCAGAACGCGTGCCTCGCTGCGACGGACGGCACGCGCACCTACGAGAAGGGCAAGGACGGCGTCGTCATCCCGGGTACCGAGCAGGAGACCCCCGCGACCGATGGCGGCACGCTGCAGCTGACCATCGACCGAGATCTGCAGTGGTACATGCAGCAGCTGATCGCCGAGCAGACCCAGACGATGGCCGCGCAGCGCGGCGGCATCCTGGTGTATGAGGTGAAGACGGGCAAGGTCCGTGCGGCCGCCGAGTATCCGACCGTCGACCCCAACGACTTCGACGCCGCCGAGGTGAGGGACCGCACGAGCAGCATCTTCCTCGGCACCTTCGAGCCGGGGTCCACATTCAAGGGCCTGACGGCCGCGACGGTCATCGACGCCGGGGGGCAGACCCCGAACTCCACCGTCGTGGCCTCGAGCCTCGAGAACTTCGACGGGGGCGCCCGCGTGCGCGACTCCTTCCAGCACCCCGCGTACACCTACACGCTCACCGGCGTGCTCATCGACTCGTCGAACGCGGGCATCTCGAAGTTCAGCCAGAAGGTCGACAACCAGACGCGCTACGACTACTTCAAGCGGTTCGGCATCGGCGACGGCACGGCCTCCGGGTACCCCGGCGAGGGCCAGGGGCTCATCTATCCCGCGGACCAGTGGGGCGCGCAGACGACCCTCAACACCTCGTTCGGGCAGGGCGTCACCACGACCATGCCCGAGCTCGCCCGCGCCTACGGGGCGATCGTGAACGACGGCGTCAAGATGCCGCTGCAGATCATCGAGTCGTGCACGAAGGCCGATGGCACCGTCGTGGAGCCTGAGGTGGCGGAGCCTGAACGGGTCATCAGCGAGGGAACCTCCGCCGAGATGCGCGAGATGCTCGAGAACGTGTTCCTGCAGGCGCCCTACGCCAAGACGGTCGCCATCCCCGGCTACCGCCTCGGCGGCAAGACCGGCACCGGTGAGAAGAGCGACGGCCAGGGCAACTACAAGGCCGGCGTGTACTACACGACGATGGTCGGATTCGCCCCCGCCGACGACCCCGAGTACGTGGTCGTCGTCACCCTCGACGAGCCGACGAAGGTAACATCGTCTGCGGCCAACGCGACCGCGTTCCAGAAGGCCATGACCCAGGTTCTCAAGACCTACCGCGTCATGCCCTCGACGACGTCGCCGGAGCTGCTGCCCAAGTTCGGGTAGTGTCCCGAGCTTCCGGAGTTCCCCACATGATCGCGCTCAACATCGCCCAGATCGCCCATGCCGTTGCGGGCGAGGTCCACCTCGAGAACGGCGACACCCTCGACACCGTCGTGTCGGGGGCGGTCGACACCGACTCCCGCCTCATCGAGCCCGGCGGCGTCTTCGTCGCCAAGCCGGGCGAAGAGACCGACGGGCACCTGTTCGTCGATGCGGCCGTCGAGCGGGGCGCCGCCCTGGCCCTCGTCGAGCGGCGGGTCGAGGCATCCGTGTCCCAGATCGTCGTGGCCGACGTCGTCGCGGCGATCGCCGCCCTGGCTCGCGAGGTCGTGAAGACGGTTCGGGATGCTGCAGACCTGCGCGTCGTCGGCATCACCGGGTCGAACGGCAAGACGACGACCAAGAACCTGCTCGCCCGCATCCTCGAGGGCGAGGGCGAGACCGTCTCTCCGAAGGCGTCGTTCAACAACGAGGTCGGCGCACCGCTCACGATGCTGCGGGTCACCGGCACCACGAAGTACCTCGTCAGCGAGTTCGGCGCGAGTGCGCCGGGGGAGATCGCCCGCCTCGCCGGGCTCGTCGACCCCGATGTCGGCGTCGTGCTCATGGTCGGCATGGCGCACGCCGGCGGCTTCGGCGGGATCGAGGCGACTTTCCACGCGAAGTCGGAGCTCGTGCGCGCGCTGAGCGCCGGGGGAGTGGCGGTGCTCAACGCCGACGACGCGCGCGTCGCCGCCATGGCGCCGATCGCCGCCGAGCGCGGCGCGAGCGTGCGCTGGTTCGGCCGCGGCCCCGCAGCCACGGACGTGCGCGCCGATGACGTCGTGGTCACGGCATCCGGAACCTCGTTCACGGTGACCGCCGACGGCGTCTCGATGCCGCTGCGCCTGCGGGTGCTGGGCGAGCACCACGTCATGAACGCACTGGCGGCGATCGCCGCCGCGACGACCTTCGGGGTCTCGCTCGCCGACGCCGTCGCGCGCCTGGAGACGGTCGAGATCGCCGAGCGGTGGCGCATGCAGCCCCTCGGGTCGGAGCGCGTGCGCATCATCAACGACGCCTACAACGCCAGCCCCGACTCGATGTCCGCGGCGCTGCGCACCCTCGCGCAGATCACCGGCCCCGATGAGCGGACCGTCGCCGTGCTCGGCGCGATGAGCGAGCTCGGCGAGTACGCCGAGGAGGAGCACGACCGGGTCGGGCTGCTGGCCGTGAGGCTCGGCATCCAGCGCATCGTCGTCGTGGGCGACGCTGCGCGCCGCATGTACCTCGAGGCCGTCGCGCAGGGCTCGTGGGACAACGAGGCCGTGTTCTTCTCGACCGCCGACGAGGCGTTCGAGTACCTGCAGGGTGAGCTGCGCGACGGCGACCGCGTGCTCGTGAAGTCGTCGAACTCCGCCGGGCTCCGGTTCCTCGGCGATCGTCTGGGAGAATCGTTCTCGTGAGATCACTCCTTACAGCGGCGGCGATCTCGCTGGCATTCACCCTCTTCCTCACCCCGGTGTTCCTGCGGCTGTTCCGCAAATGGGGCTGGGGCCAGGTGATCCGGACGCCGGAAGACATCCGCAACCCCAACCACCAGACCAAGCGCGGCACGCCCACCATGGGCGGCACGATCTTCATCGTCGGCACGATCGTCGGCTACCTGGTCGGGTGCTACGTCGGCAACAACCCGCCGACCGTCTCCGGCCTGCTCGTGATCTGGATGATGGTCGGTCTCGGCGCGGTCGGCTTCATCGACGACTACATGAAGGTGCGCCAGCAGAAGTTCATGGGACTGAGCGGCTGGCGCAAGGTCGCCGGTCAGGTCGCCGTCACAGTGCCGTTCGGCATCGTCGCGCTGAACTTCCCCAACCAGTTCGACCAGACCCCGGCCTCGCCGTTCATCTCGGTGTTCCGAGACGTGCCGGCCCTGGGCTTCATGACCCTCGGGCTCATCATCGGCTGGATCCTCTACCTCGTGTGGATCACGTTCATCGGCGTCGCGTTCTCCAACAGCACGAACGTGACCGACGGCCTCGACGGCATGGCCGCGGGCGCGGCGATCTTCGTCGTCGGCGCCTACAGCCTCATCGCGTTCTGGCAGTTCAATCAGGCGTGCTGGGGCGGCGACGCCCTCTCGGCCGCGGCGAAGGCCGCGTGCTACCCGACGCGCGACCCGTTCGACCTCGCGATCATCTCGGCGTCGTTCGTCGGCGCGCTCGTCGGGTTCCTCTGGTGGAACGCCCCGAAGGCCAAGGTCTTCATGGGCGACGTCGGGTCGATGGCGATCGGCGGCGTCATCGCCGCGATGGCGATCCTCACCCGCACCGAGCTGCTCGCCGTGCTCGTCGCGGGCGTCTTCATCATCGGTCCGGGCTCCGTGATCCTGCAGCGCCTCTACTTCAAGATCACGCGCGGCAAGCGCCTCTTCCTCATGAGCCCGTTCCACCACCACCTCGAGCTGCGGGGCTGGTCGGAGGTCACCATCGTCGTGCGCATGTGGATCATCGCCGGACTCCTGGCGGTGTCGGGCGTCGGATTCTTCTACGTCGAATGGCTCTCTCGCACATGACCTCGCAACGCCTGCGCACCCTCACCAGCTGGAACGCCGACTGGAAGGGCCTGCGGGTCGCCGTGCTCGGCCTGTCGGTCACCGGCTTCTCCGTCGCCGACACCCTCGCCGAGCTCGGCGCGGACGTCCTCGTCGTCACCGAGAAGGCCGACGAGGAGTACGCGCGCCTCCTGCCCGTCATCGGCGTGCGCCTCTGGACCGGCTCCCTGGAGTCGGTTCCCGCCGAGCTCGTCGAGTTCGCGCCCGAGGTCGTCGTGGCGTCGCCGGGGTTCGCGCCGAGGCATCCGCTCATCTCGTGGGCGCGGGAGAGCGACATCGCGCTGTGGGGCGACGTCGAGCTGGCGTGGCGCGTGCGCGACAAGGTGGTCAGGCCCGACGGCACGCCCGCCGACTGGATCCTCATCACCGGCACCAACGGCAAGACCACGACCACGCGGCTCACGGCCACAATGCTCGTCGCCGGTGGCCTGCGCGCCGCGCCGGTCGGCAACATCGGCACGCCCGTGCTCGACGCGGTGCGCGACCCCGAGGGGTTCGACGCCCTCGTGGTCGAGCTGTCGAGCCATCAGCTCTGGTACCTCGCGCTGCAGGACTCGCCCGACCCGCTGTCACCGCACGCCGCGGTGTGCCTCAACCTCGCCGACGACCACCTCGAGTGGCACGGCTCGTTCGAGGAGTACCGCGCCGCCAAGGCGCACGTGTATGACAACACCCGCGTCGCCTGCGTCTACAACAAGGCGGATGCCGCCACCCGGGCGATGGTCGAGGACGCCGAGGTCGTCGAGGGCGCCCGCGCCATCGGCTTCGACCTGGGTGTTCCGGGCCCGAGCGACCTCGGCGTCGTCGAGGGGATCGTCGTCGACCGCGCGTTCCTCGAAGACCGGCACAAGAGCGCCCTGGAGCTCACGACGGTCGAGGAGCTCGCCTCGCTCGGGCTCGCCGCGCCGCACATCGTCGCGAACATCCTCGCCGCGGCAGCCCTCGCACGGTCGCTGGATGTCGCACCCGCGGCGATCCGCGACGCGTTGCGCGGCTTCCGCCTGGACCCGCACCGCATCGAGGTCGTCGCACGCCACGCGGGCGTCACGTGGGTCGACGACTCGAAGGCCACCAACCCCCACGCCGCGGCGTCGTCGCTCGCGGCCTACCCCGGCGCCGTATGGGTCGTCGGGGGACTGCTCAAGGGCGTCGACATCTCCGAGCTCGTCGCCGGACGCGGAGCGACCGCGAAAGCCGCGATCGTGATCGGCCTCGACCGCGCCGCCGTGGTCGCCGCGTTCGGGCGACACGCGCCGACGGTGCCCGTGTTCGAGGTGGACGCCGATGAGACTGAAGTGGTCATGGCGCAGGTCGTCGAACTGGCGGCAGGGGTGGCGCGTGACGGGGACGTCGTTCTTCTCGCTCCCGCTGCCGCATCCTTCGACCAGTTCGCGTCGTACGCGGACCGCGGCCGCAGATTCGCTGCGGCGGTGAGGCAACGGATCGGAACGGAGGACCCGGGTGACCACGACGCAGCCGCCGCGGCCCCGGACGACGCGCCCCGCTCCGCCGGCGACGACGAGCGAGGCTGACCCGCCCGCACGACGCGGCCTCTCTGCTCGCGTGTCGCTCGGCCGGGTGTTCGCCCCGGTGCCGAGCGAGTTCCTCCTCATCGCCTCCACGACGCTGCTCCTGACGGTCTTCGGGCTCGTCATGGTGCTGTCGGCGACCTCCGCGACGGCGACGGCCGCCGGAGAAGCGCCGTGGGAGATGGTGCTCAAGCAGGTCGTCTTCGCCGTGATCGGCGTCCCGTTGATGTTCATCGCGAGCCGCCTGCCGGTGACGTTCTGGAAGAAGATCGCATGGCCGGCGCTGATCTTCGGCGTCGCCTTCCAGCTCCTGGTCTTCACGCCGCTCGGGCACGGGGCCGACGGAAACCGCAACTGGATCATCATCGGCGGCTTCCAGGCGCAGCCCTCGGAGTTCTTGAAGCTCGGCCTCGCACTCTGGGTGGCCTTCGTGCTGTTCCGCAAGCGCACGCTGCTCACGAAGTGGCAGCACGTGTTCATCCCGCTCGTGCCCGTGGCAGGCCTCGCGATCGCGACGGTGCTCGCCGGCGACGACCTCGGCACGGCGATGATCCTCGTGCTCATCGTGCTGGGCGCGCTGTTCTTCTCGGGCGTGAAGCTCCGCATCTTCGTCCTGCCCGCGATCGCCGCCGCCGGCGCGGTGGCCTTCCTCGCCGTGACGAGCCCCGACCGCATGCGCCGGTTCATGAGCTTCCTGAATCCGAACTGCCTCGACGACTACTTCAACGACTGCTACCAGCCGCTGCACGGGATCTGGGGCCTCGCCAGCGGCGGCGTCTTCGGCCTGGGCCTCGGCAACTCGCGGGAGAAGTACGACTGGCTCCCCGCCGCCGCGAACGACTACATCTTCGCGATCGTCGGCGAGGAGCTCGGCCTCATCGGCTGCGCGGTCGTGCTGGCGCTCTTCGCCCTGTTCGCGGTGGGCGCGTTCCACGTCATCCGCAAGACCGACGACCCGTTCGTGCGCATCGCCGCCGGCGGCATCACCGTGTGGATCGTCGGGCAGGCGCTCATCAACATCGGCGTCGTGCTGCGGGTCTTCCCGGTGCTCGGCGTGCCGCTGCCGTTCATGTCGCAGGGCGGCACCTCGCTGCTCTCGGTGCTGCTGGCCTGCGGCGTGCTGCTCGCGTTCGCACGCACGCTCCCGGCTTCCATCGCCCGACGCGAGGCGCGCATCGCCGAGGCCCGCGCGGCCCGCGAGCGGGCGAAGCTCCGCGCCGTCCGCTGACGTCGGGTCGTCGCGTTCCGGTTCGGGGCCGTTCGGGGCGTGATCTCTCCGTCGGGGCGGAGGTTCTGCGCCCCAACGGAGTGAATGCGCCCCGAACCGGCAGGCACCGAGCCGGGTAGGCTCGGGGAGTGACGACGTACCTCCTTGCCGGCGGCGGCACCGCCGGACACGTCAACCCGCTCCTGGCTGTCGCCGACGCATTGCGCACCCGCGACCCCGAGGCCGAGGTGCTCGTGCTCGGCACCCGTGAGGGGCTCGAAGCGCGGCTGGTGCCCGAGCGCGGCTACGAGCTGCTGTTCGTCGACAAGGTGCCGTTCCCGCGGCGCCCGAACAAGGCGGCCGCCGCGTTCCCGGCGCGCTTCCCCCGCGCGATCTCCCAGGTGCGGGCACACATCGCGCAGCGCGGCGTCGACGTCCTCGTCGGCTTCGGCGGCTATGCGTCCGCCCCGGCGTACGTCGCGGCCCGGCGCGAGAACGTGCCGTTCGTGGTGCACGAGGCGAACGCCCGCCCGGGGCTCGCGAACGTGCTGGGCGCCCGCAGGGCGGCCGGAGTGGGCGTGGCTTTCGAGGGGACGCCGCTCAAGCGCTCGAAGGTCGTCGGGATGCCGCTGCGTCGCGAGATCGTGACGCTCGACCGCGGCGCCCTCCGCGACGAGGCCGCCGCGTACTTCGGACTCGATCCGGCGAAGCCGGTGCTCCTGGTCTTCGGCGGCTCGCTCGGCGCCCAGCGCCTGAACGCCGCCTTCGGCGAAGGGCACGGCGAGGGCTGGCGCGCGGTGGTCGACACCGGGTGGCAGCTGCTGCACGTCACCGGCGAGCGCTCCGAGCTCGCCGACCCCGGCGCGCCCGGGTATGTGGTCCGCCGCTACGTCGACCGCATGGACCTCGCCTTCGCCCTCGCCGACTTCATCGTGTCGCGCGCCGGTTCAGCAACCGTCAGCGAGATCAGCGCTCTGGGCATCCCCACCGCCTACGTGCCGTACGCCGTGGGCAACGGCGAACAGGCGCTGAACGCGTCGTCGGCGGTGCGCGCCGGCGCGGCGATCCTGATCCCGGATGCCGAGTTCACCGGCGACCGCGTGCGGTCGGAGGTCGTGCCGCTCCTGACCGACGAGACCCGCCGCGCGGCGATGGCGGCGGCCGCGGCATCCGTTTGCACCCGCACCGGAACCGAGAACGTCGTCGCGATGATCGACGACGCGCTGCGCGGCTGAGACGATCTCACTCACGACCGCAGGGGACCGGGGGACCGATGGCGAGTGCGACGAGGGGGGCGACGGCGGTGCTGTTGGCGGGCGTCGGCGCGCTCGCGCTGAGCGGCTGCGTCACCTTCGGTCCGGGCGAGCCGAAGGGAGGGCCGACCCCGGCAGCGTTCCTCGATCGCGAGGAGCTGCCGTCGTGCGGCGCCGTCGAACTCGATCAGGGCGAGGAGATCCCGACCGGCGACATCGCGTGCCTCGAGGAGGCGACGCTCGCCGGCGCGGAGCTGGCGGTGACCCGACCGACCACGGAGGGCGACCCGTTCACGGCGTACTACCGCGTCCTTCCGGGCGGCGGCTGGGAGATCTACACCGACATGACGAAGGATCGCTACGGCGAAGGCTGGTGGTTGGACGAGTGCCGCGACGCCCTGTCGATGACACAGCTGGGGGAGTGCAGCAGCACGAAGCTGTGATCAGGCTCCCGCCGGAGCACCGGGGGACCGCAGCGCGGCGGTGACGATGGCGAGGGCCTCCTCGGCGTCGAGATGCAGATCCCGCACCTGCGCGGCGAACGCCGCGGCGGCGCGCTGCAGCTGCTGGCGGGCGGGGTCGGCGTCGAAGGCGACGAACGTGCCGTTGCGGCCCCGCGTCTCGATGATTCCGGATGCCTCGAGCTCGCGGTACGCGCGGGCGACCGTGCCCGGTGCGACACCGAGGTCTTCGGCGAGGCGGCGCACCGTGGGCAGTCGCGTGCCCGCGGCGAGCTCGCCGGACGCGACCGCGTCGAAGAGCCCCGTGCGCAGCTGCTCGAACGGCGGGACGGCGGAGGACGGGTCGATGACGAACGACATCCTGGACAATTCGGCCATGACTTTGATTGTGTCGTCATCTGTATCAATGTGTCAACACAAAGGTAGGCTCCGGCGCTGAGCCGCCCCAGCGCGCCGGGGGCTCAGCATCCGCCCGCCAACTTAGACTTGACCGGTCATGATCAGACCCGATCTCAGTCTTCCCATTCCCGACGACATCACCGCCGCCCACTTCATCGGAATCGGCGGATCCGGCATGTCGGGGCTCGCCCGCATGTATCTGGAGCGCGGGATCCGCGTCTCGGGATCCGACCGCGCCGACAGCACGGCGCTGCGCGAGCTCGCCGAGCTCGGCGCCACCGTCTACGTCGGGCACGACGCGTCGAACCTCGCCGACGACGTCGACACCGTCGTGCACACGGGCGCGATCTGGCCCGAGAACCCCGAGTTCGTGCTCGCCAAGGAGCGCGGGCTCCACGTCATCCACCGGTCGCAGGCGCTGTACTGGCTGATCGGCGGGCGCCGGCTCGTCTCGGTCGCCGGCGCGCACGGCAAGACCACGTCGACCGGCATGATCGTGACCGCCCTCCGCGACCTGGGCGTGCAGCCGACGTTCGTCAACGGCGGCGTCATCGCGCAGCTGGGTGTGTCGAGCGGGAGCGGCTCGGACGAGCTCTTCGTCATCGAGGCCGACGAGTCGGACGGCACGTTCCTGCTCTACGACACGTCGATCGCGCTCATCACCAACGTCGACCCGGATCACCTCGACCACTGGGGCACGCGCGAGGCGTTCTACGCCGCGTTCGCCCGGTTCGCGAACGAGGCGCGCGAGGCGGTCGTCATCTCGTCCGACGACGCGGGTGCGCAGCTCGTCGCCGCACAGCTCACCCACCCTCACGTCGTCACCTTCGGCGAGGCCGCAGACGCGACAGTGCGCGTGAGCGACATCGTCACCGACGGCCCCGTCTCGTTCCGCGTCACGCACGACGGGGTCACCGTCGACGCGCAGCTGCCTGTTCCCGGCGCCCACAACGCGATCAACGCCGTCGGCGCGGTCGCGGTGCTCCTCACGCTCGGCCACGACCTCGAGCCCGCGGTCCGCGCGGTCGAGGGCTTCTCCGGCACCGTCCGCCGCTTCGAGCTGCACGGCGTCGAGCGTGGCGTCAGCGTCTTCGACGACTACGCGCACCACCCGACCGAGGTCGCCGCCGCCCTCGCCGCCGCGCGGTCGGTCGTCGGCGACGGACGCCTCATCGCGATCCAGCAGCCGCACACCTACTCGCGCACGCAGGAGATGTACCGCGAGTTCGCCGAGGTGCTGGAGACCTACGCCGACCACACCGTCATGCTCGACGTCTACGGCGCCCGGGAGGACCCGGTGCCCGGAGTCACCGGCGAGCTCGTGAGCGGCGCCTTCGCCGACCCGTCGCACGTGCACTACGTTCCCGACTGGCAGGAGGCCGCCGACTACACGGCATCGGTCGCCCGCGACGGCGACTACGTCATCACGCTCGGCTGCGGCAACGTGTACCTCATCATCCCGCAGGTGCTCGAGGCCCTCGCCCACGAGGACCCCGCCCGTCCGACGAGCACGGCGGAGTAGCAGCCGCATGCGTCGCCCGCCGCCGTTGCCGCAGTCGCCGGTCGCCTCGCGCGGCACGGCGGACAAGGCCGCATCGGCGCGCACGCAGCGCCCCGCCCGCGACCAGGCGCCGGCGCCGGCGCGCGAGCCCGTCGAGCCGACCCCCGACGAGAATCCCACGGCTCCCGTCATTCCGCTGGCGTCGCCGACGCCGTTGCCCGCTGCGAAGTCCGACCTCGACGCGACGACGGACGAGGGGTTGAATGCTGCGGAGGTGGGCTTCCGCGAGGTGTGGCGGGCCGCCCGTGCCCGGCGCAAGGCGCTGCGCGCCGAGATCCGCCGCTTCACCGTGCGCCAGCGTCGCCGGCGCGCGGTGTGGTTCGGTGCGGCAGCATCCGTCCTCCTCCTGGCCCTCGGCACGCTCGGCGCCGCGTACAGTCCCCTGTTCGGGGTGGAGAAGATCTCCGTGGTCGGGGCACAGCAGCTCGTCGCGGGCGATGTCGCCGCCGCCCTGTCGGGTCAGCTCGGCACGCCGCTGCCTCTGGTCGACGAGAGCGCGATCAAGGCCGAGCTCGTCGCGTTCCCGCTCATCGAGACGTATGCCCTCGAGGCGCGTCCGCCGCACGAGCTCGTGGTGCGGATCGTCGAGCGCACGCCGATCGGCCTCATCGAGACGCGTGCCGGCTACACGCTCGTCGACGCGGCCGGCGTCGCGCTGTCGACGACCGCGACCCCGAGTGCCGGCACGCCCGTGCTCACGATCACGGGCGGCGTGGACTCCGGCGCGTTCGCCGCGGCCGGTCAGGTGATGCGGTCGCTGCCGGACGAGATCCGGGCGCAGGTCACGGGGGTCACGGCGTCCACCCCCGACGACGTGACGCTCGAGCTCGGCGGCACCAACACGCAGGTCGTGTGGGGGAGCGCGGAGGATTCGGCGAACAAGGCCCTCGCCCTGAACAAGATCATGGCGGCGCGTCCGCCCGCCGATGTGTTCTCGTACGACGTCTCGTCGCCGGACGCCGTCGTCGTCCGCTGACCTGCGACGCCCTCCGACGCGACTTCGAGTACCAGATGGCGCGACACGCCGACTCGGTCCGCGCACGCGCGCAGCATCGGCCTACTTTCGTGACAAAGGAATTGCATACCGGGCAATTCTTTATACCTCTACTAGAGGTTGAAGGTTTAGACAGGTCCAGGGCTACGGAGGCCGGCATGAGCCAGAACCAGAACTACCTCGCCGTCATCAAGGTGGTCGGCGTCGGCGGCGGCGGCGTGAACGCGGTCAACCGCATGATCGAGCTCGGCCTGCGGGGCGTAGAGTTCATCGCCATCAACACCGATGCGCAGGCGCTGCTCATGAGCGACGCCGACGTCAAGCTGGACGTCGGGCGCGAGCTGACCCGGGGACTCGGCGCAGGCGCCGACCCCGAGGTGGGCCGACGTGCCGCCGAGGACCACGCGGAGGAGATCGAGGAGGCGCTGCGCGGCGCGGACATGGTCTTCGTCACCGCGGGCGAGGGTGGCGGCACCGGCACCGGCGGCGCCCCGGTGGTCGCGAAGATCGCGAAGTCGATAGGAGCACTCACGATCGGTGTCGTGACGAAGCCCTTCTCGTTCGAGGGTCGTCGCCGCCAGCAGCAGGCCGAGTCGGGCGTCGCGCGCCTGAAGGAAGAGGTCGACACCCTCATCGTGGTGCCGAACGACCGCCTGCTCGAGATCAGCGATCGCGGCATCTCGATGATCGAGGCGTTCGCCACCGCCGACCAGGTGCTCCTCGCCGGTGTGCAGGGCATCACCGACCTCATCACGACGCCCGGTCTCATCAACCTCGACTTCGCCGACGTCAAGTCGGTCATGCAGGGAGCGGGATCGGCCCTCATGGGCATCGGCTCGGCGCGGGGCGCGGATCGCGCCATCAAGGCCGCCGAGCTCGCCGTCGAATCGCCCCTGCTCGAGGCCTCGATCGAGGGCGCGCACGGCGTGCTGCTGTCGATCCAGGGCGGCTCGAACCTCGGCATCTTCGAGATCAACGACGCGGCGCAGCTGGTCAAGGAGGCCGCGCACCCCGAGGCGAACATCATCTTCGGAACGGTCATCGACGACACCCTCGGCGACGAGGTGCGCGTCACCGTCATCGCGGCGGGATTCGACGGCGGCGAGCCGCAGGCCCGCATCGAGCCGATCACGGCCACGCGCGTCGTCTCGGCCCCTGCACTGCCGGTGACGTCCGCCGACGAGGCCGCGAAGGACCGCGACGTCGTCGAGACGCAGACGCCCCAGGTTCCCGTCGCAGTCGGCGCCGTCACGGAGTCGTCCTACGACACCGCTTTCGGCGACGACGACCTCGACATCCCCGACTTCCTCAAGTAAGTGGGCGATCTCGCCGATCGTCTCGCGGCGATCGATGAGCGGATCGCGGATGCTGCGCGCGCGGCGCGCCGTGATCCGTCCGAGCTCACTCGCATCGTCGTGACGAAGTTCCACCCGGCTTCGGTCGTCGAGGAGCTGTACGGGCTCGGCGTGCGCGATGTGGGGGAGAACCGGCAGCAGGAGTTCAGCCGCAAGACGGTCGAGGTCAGAGACCTCGACGGACTGCGCTGGCATTTCATCGGGCAGGCGCAGACCAACAAGGCGCGCGCCATCCGGGCTGCAGCATCCGTCGTCCATTCGCTCGACCGTGCCCGCCTGGCGGACGCGCTCGACGCCGTGGCCGAGCCCGGAGACGCGGTCCTCGACGTGCTGCTGCAGGTCAATCTCACCGACGACCCCGGCCGTGGCGGCGTCGCCCCTGGCGACCTCGAGGCCCTCGCCGCTCACACCGCCGCGCTGCCCTCGCTGCGTGTGCGCGGGGTGATGGCGGTCGCGCCGCTGGACGAGCCGCCTGCGCCGGCGTTCGAGCGGCTGAACCGTCTCGCGGGTCTCGTGCGCGCGGTGGTCCCCGACGCCGATTGGATCTCCGCCGGCATGACCGCGGACTTCGCCGAGGCCATCGCGGCCGGCGCGACACACCTACGCATCGGTTCGGCAATCACCGGACCCAGGCCACAACGCGGTTAACCTCGGAACAGATGAGCACTACGGAGGATCAGATGTCGAACCCGCTCAAGAAGACCATGGTGTACCTCGGCCTCGCCGACGAGGAAGAGGTCTACGAAGAGCCGGCGCCTCAGCCGCGTGCTCGCAAGTCCGAGCAGGTCGTCGAGAAGCCGGCTGCTCCCGTGACCCCGATCCACCGACCCGCGGTCGTGCGTCAGCCGACGCCCGCGGCGATCAACGAGATCCTCACGGTGCACCCCAAGCAGTACCGCGATGCCCAGGTCATCGCCGAGAACTTCCGTGACGGCATCCCGGTCATCATCAACCTCTCGCAGATGAGCGACGCCGACGCGCGGCGTCTCATCGACTTCGCGAGCGGCCTGTCGCTCGGCCTCTACGGACGCATCGAGCGGGTCACCAGCAAGGTGTTCCTGCTCTCGCCCGAGAACGTCGCCGTGTCGGGCGACGGAGCGGTCGCGCAGGCGGATCCGGAGTCGGTTCCGTTCGCGCAGCCGTAATCTGGCTACGTGGCAGTCGTCCAACTCATCGCAGCGATCCTCAACCTCGCGCTGCTGCTCTATGTCTTCGTGTTGCTCTCGCGGCTGGTCCTGGACTGGATCCCGTTCTTCAACCGGGAGTGGCGCCCGCGGGGGGCCGGCCTCGTCGCCGCGGAGATCATCTACACCGTCACCGACCCGCCGATCAGGCTGTTCCGCCGCTTCATCCCGCCGCTGCGCGTGGGGGCGATCGCGATCGACTTCGGGTTCGCGCTGACGATGCTGCTGTGCTTCATCCTGCTCAGCATCACCCGCACCATCGCGGGCTGAACCGACTCACTCCGACCCGGTCGCCGGCTTCGACACTCTCAGAACCGATGACTATGCTTTGCTGATACGAACGGCCGCCAGCCGGCGGCCGCCCCGACATCGGCCAGCGACCAGACGCTCGAAAGAGGAATCACCATGGCATTGTCCCCCGATGACGTCGTCACCAAGCAGTTCCAGCACGTCCGCTTCAAGGAGGGTTTCGACCCGGACGAGGTGGACGATTTCCTCGATGAGATCGTCGTGGAGTGGCGCAAGGCTCTCACCGAGAACGAAGAGCTGAAGGCCAAGCTGGCGGCGTACGAGTCGGGTGCTGCCGCGCCTGCCCCGGCTGCCGCCCCGGCGCCTGCCGCCGAGCCCGCACCCGCCCCCGCCGCGGGTGGCGCCGCTCCCGCAGCGAGCGCCGGCATCATCGAGCTGGCGCAGCGCCTGCACGACGAGCACGTCGCCGAGGGCATCGCCCAGCGCGACCAGCTCATCTCCGACGCCAAGTCGCAGGCCGCTTCGATCGTGTCCGAGGCCGAGACCCGCGGGCGCGAGGAGCTTTCGAAGCTCGAGCGCGAGCGCGCCACGCTCGAGGGCCGCATCTCGGAGCTGCGCAACTTCGAGCGCGACTACCGTGCTCAGCTGCGCAGCTACATCGAGGGCAAGCTGCGCGACCTGGAGACCACGGCGACGGCATCCGGCGCTCAGCCGGTGTCCGCGCTGGGCCTCTAGGCCTTGTCGCGCCGACCACCCCTTCGTCAGGCGGCGGCCGGCACCATCATCGCGGTTCTCGCGGTGCTGGTGCTGGCCGCCGACCAGTTGGCGAAGTTTCTCGCGCTCGAGAACCTGCCGTACCAGGAGCCGGTCGAAGTCCTCGGCGACTTCCTGAGCTTCTACCTGACCCGCAACCCCGGCGCCGCCTTCTCGCTCGGTGAGGAGGTCACGTGGATCTTCACGATCGCGCTGGCCGTCGTCGCCGTCGTCATCGGGTGGCTCGCCGCGACGCGGGTGCGCTCGCGCCTGTGGGCGGTGGCCCTCGGACTCCTCCTCGGCGGCGTCCTGGGCAATCTCACCGACCGGCTCTTCCGCGACCCCGGCTTCGGCGTCGGGCACGTCGTGGACTTCATCAACACGCCGTGGATGTGGTTCTTCCCCGGCATGTCTCCGGCGATCTACAACGTCGCCGACATCTTCATCGTGTGCGACATGATCGCGATCGCACTCCTGGTACTCGTGGGGGTTCACTTGGACGGTACGCGCGACCACAGCCGCAAGAGCGACGACGAGGCTGAGAACGACGAGACGCTCCTCGGCGCCGAGGGCGATCAGTTCGCCTCCGGCGGTACCGTGGAGGGCTTCGGCGACGAGTTCCCCGTCGCCGACGCCGACGCGGGCATCCCCGCCGCCGAGCGCGGGCTGCCCCCGCTGAGCGAGACCGCGCAGCACGAGGTCGAGGAAGAGGCCGAGCGCGAGGCGGAGCAGTACGAGGCCGAGCACGAGGCGGGCCACGACCCGAAGCGGCCCGAGTCCGGCGCCCAGCTCTGACGTGGACTCTCGCAGCCTGCCCGTTCCCGACGGCCTCGACGGCGCCCGTGTCGACGCGGCCCTCGCGAAGATGCTCGGCTTCTCGCGCACCTTCGCGGCGGAGGTCGCCGAAGCCGGCGGCGTGACGATGGACGGGCGCACGCTCACGAAGTCCGACAAACTGCGCGGCGGCGCCTGGCTCGATGTGTCGTGGGCGCCGAAGGAGGAACCGCGGGTCGTGCCCGTGGAGGTTCCCGACCTCGGCATCGTGTACGACGACGACGACATCGTCGTGGTCGACAAGCCCTCGGGCGTCGCGGCGCATCCCTCCCTCGGATGGGAGGGGCCGACGGTGCTCGGCGCCCTCGCCGCCGGCGGCTACCGCATCGCGACCACCGGCGCCGCCGAGCGCCAGGGCGTCGTGCACCGACTGGACGTCGGCACCAGCGGCCTCATGGTCGTCGCCAAGACCGAGCAGGCGTACGTCGCGCTCAAGCGCGCCTTCAAGGAGCGCGAGGTCGAGAAGATCTATCACGCCGTCGTGCAGGGGCATCCCGACCCGCTCGCGGGCACCATCGACGCGCCGATCGGGCGGCATCCGTCGCACTCGTGGAAGTTCGCGGTGACCCCCGAGGGCAAGGACTCCGTCACACACTACGAGACCCTCGAGGCGTTCCCGGGCGCTTCGCTGCTCGAGATCCACCTCGAGACGGGACGCACCCACCAGATCCGCGTGCACATGGCCGCGCACCGCCACCCGTGCGTCGGCGATCCGCTCTACGGCGCCGACCCGACGATGTCGGCGCGACTGGGCCTCACGCGCCAGTGGCTGCACGCCCACCAACTCTCGTTCGCGCATCCCGCGACCGGGGAGTGGGTCACGTTCACGTCGGAGTATCCGGCCGACCTCGCGCACGCGCTCCGGGAGCTGCGCGGCGACTGAGCCCGCTCCCGCTCAGCGCCCGCCTTCGAAGCGGGCGTCGCCGTCGAGGACGAGCGCCGACGCGATACGCCGACGCATATCGGGGCTGATCTCGTCGGGAAGGTCCGCGAGTTCGAACCAGCCGACCTCGGTCATCTCGCCGTCGGCGGGGTGGGGGTCGCCCGATACCCACGAGCAGCGGAACGTGAGATCCAGATAGTCGCTCTGGTCGCCGTTCTCGTACGTGACCCGCGGGATCTGGTGCACCCAGGCGAGCCGATCCACGCGGCAGACCACGCCGGCCTCCTCGAGGGTCTCGCGCACGGCGGCGTCGGCCGGCTCCTCGCCCGGGTCCACGATGCCGGTGATCGGGGTGAGACGCCCGTTGTCGCTGCGACGGCCGAGCAGCACCTTCTCGCCGTGGACGACCACGGCAGTGACTCCGACGAGCGGGAGCGGGTCGGTGCCGATCTTGCGGCGCAGGTCGAGCACGAAGTCTGGCGTGGGCATGGTGACACCCTAGGGGCCGCATCGTGGCGCACCTGTCATGAACTGCCGCGCGAGGCAGCGCATCGGCGCCGGCGAGCAGGTGGCCGGACGGCGCTGGACGATGTCGGATGCCTCGGGCAGAGTGTGGCCATGTCGATCGAGGTGAGACCCGCGACGGTGTATGAAGACGTCGCGACCATGGTGGGTCCGAAGAACCCGGCGTCCAGCGTGTGCTTCTGCCTGAGCTACCGCATCCCGTCGAAGGAGAACCTCGCGCTCAAGGGTCCGGAGCGCGGAGAGCGCGTGCGCCGCCTCATCGACGAGGAGGGTCCCATCGGCGTGCTCGCCTACGACGGCGACGATGTCGTCGGGTGGGCTGCGGTCGCGCCGCGCACGCGGACGCACTTCGCGACGTTCCGCAAGATCCCCCATGTCGACGAGCAGGACGTGTGGTCGCTCTGGTGCTTCCGCGTGCGGCCGGGGCATCGCAAGAAGGGCGTCATGCACGCGCTCATCGCCGGCGCCATCGACTTCGCACGGGATCAGGGCGCACCCGCCATCGAGGGCTACCCGGTCGACAACGGCCGCGACAGGGTCGACCTCACGATGGCGTACGTCGGCACCCGACGGCTCTTCGAGTCGGCCGGGTTCGTGAAGGCGGCCGACACCGCCTCGGTGCTGTCGGGGTTTCCCCGCGTGCTCATGCGTCTCGACCTCTAGCGTGGACGCGTGAACGAACTGCTGCGCCGCCGCTTCTCCCGCGCGAACACCCTCTACCTCGACTTCGTCGACGCGGTCTCTGCGGAACAGCTGGGCTCGCACCTCGCCGACCTCCCCTCCGATACGGTCGGCCACCAGCTGTGGTGCGTCCTCGGGGCGCGCGAGAGCTACCCGCGCGCCGCGAGAGCGGGGGAGTGGAAGGGCTTCACAAGCCCGGTCACGGCTGACCAGACGACGGATGCCGCGGCCCTCCGCGCTGCACTGGTGCAGACCTCTGCGGATGTCGGCGACTGGATCACGGGGCTCGACGCCGGGGACGAGGCATCCCTCACCTACGCCCTGGCGCTGCTCGAGCACGAGACGCAGCATCACGGCCAGCTCATCCGCTACCTGTACGGCCTCGGGGTCGACCGGCCCGAGTCGTGGCGGCGCCAGTACGCCCTCGACGAAGACTTCTGAGACCTCTGACCTTCACCCTCGAGTCGAGGGTGAAGGGACCTCGTGGCAGGAGTCCGCGACTCACGACCGATGCCGCGGCCGGTGTCGGCGGCCGAACCTAGACTCGATGCGTGGCATCCGATTCCTTCGTCCATCTGCACGTGCACAGCGAGTATTCGATGCTCGACGGAGCGGCCAAGATCGGGGCGATGACGCAGGCGGCGGCCGAGTACGGCATGCCGGCGATCGCCGTCACCGACCACGGCAACACGTTCGCCGCCTTCGAGTTCTACCGCGCGGCCCAGGCCGCCGGCATCAACCCGATCATCGGACTCGAGGCGTATGTCACGCCCGGCACCCACCGCAGCGACAAGTCGCGCGTGGCGTGGGGCACGCCCGAGCAGAAGAGCGACGATGTCTCCGGCTCCGGCGCCTACACGCACACCACGCTGTGGAGCGAGACCACCGAGGGCATGCACAACCTGTTCCGGCTGAGCTCGCTGTCGAGCATGGAGGGCTACTACTTCAAGCCGCGCATGGACCGCGAGCTCCTGCAGACGTACGGCAAGGGGCTCATCGCGACGACCGGCTGCCCGTCGGGCGAGGTGCAGACGCGCCTGCGGCTGGGTCAGTACGACGCGGCCCGCGCAGCGGCCGCCGAATTCCAGGACATCTACGGCAAAGAGAACTACTTCGCCGAGATCATGGACCACGGCCTCTCGATCGAGCGTCGCATCATGACGGACCTCCTGCGGCTCGCGAAGGACCTCAGCATCCCCCTCGTGGCCACCAACGACTCCCACTACACGCACCAGCACGAGGCCGACGCGCACGCCGCCCTGCTCTGCGTCCAGTCCGGGTCGACGCTCGACGATCCGAACCGCTTCAAATTCGACGGCGACGGCTACTACATCAAGACCGCGCAGGAGATGCGGCAGCTGTTCCGCGACCACCCCGAGGCATGCGACAACACGCTGCTGATCGCCGAGCGCTGCAAGGTCGAGTTCAACACCGCGGCGAACTACATGCCGCGGTTCCCCGTGCCCGACGGCGAGACCGAAGACAGCTGGCTCATCAAGGAGGTCGAGCGCGGCCTCCACTACCGATACCCGGGCGGCATCCCCGACAAGGTGCGCAAGCAGGCCGAGTACGAGACCGGCATCATCCTGCAGATGGGCTTCCCGGGGTACTTCCTCGTCGTCGCCGACTTCATCAACTGGGCGAAGGACAACGGGATCCGTGTGGGCCCCGGCCGCGGCTCGGGTGCCGGCTCGATGGTGGCCTACGCGATGAAGATCACCGACCTCGATCCGCTCGAGCACGGCCTCATCTTCGAGCGCTTCCTCAACCCCGACCGCGTGTCGATGCCCGACTTCGACGTCGACTTCGACGACCGCCGCCGCGGCGAGGTGATCGACTACGTCACCGCCAAGTACGGCTCCGAGCGCGTCGCGCAGATCGTCACGTACGGCACCATCAAGTCGAAGCAGGCGCTGAAGGACGCCGGCCGTGTGCTCGGGTTCCCGTTCAGCATGGGGGAGCGGCTCACCAAGGCGATGCCCCCGGCCGTGATGGGCAAGGACATGCCGCTGGACGGCATGTTCGATCCGCAGCATCCGCGCTACAAGGAAGCGGTCGAGTTCCGCACGCTGATCGAGACCGACCCCGAGGCGAAGACGGTGTTCGACCGCGCGCTCGGACTCGAGGGCCTCAAGCGGCAGTGGGGCGTGCACGCCGCCGGCGTGATCATGTCGTCCGAGCCGCTGCTCGACATCATCCCGATCATGCGACGCGAGCAGGACGGCCAGATCGTCACGCAGTTCGACTACCCGTCGTGCGAGACCCTCGGCCTCATCAAGATGGACTTCCTGGGGCTGCGCAACCTCACGATCATCTCGGACGCGCTCGACAACATCCGCCTGAACCGTGGCGAGGAGCTCGACCTCGAGCACCTCGCGCTCGACGACCGCCCCGCGTACGATCTGCTGACGCGCGGCGACACGCTCGGCGTGTTCCAGCTCGACGGCGGGCCGATGCGATCGCTCCTGCGGCTCATGAAGCCCGACAACTTCGAAGACGTGTCGGCCGTCATCGCGCTGTATCGTCCCGGCCCCATGGGCGCGAACTCGCACACGAACTACGCGCTGCGCAAGAACGGCCTGCAGCCGGTGACGCCGATCCATCCGGAGCTCGAGGAGCCGCTGAAGGACATCCTCGACATCAGCTACGGCCTGATCATCTATCAAGAGCAGGTCATGGCGATCGCGCAGAAGGTCGCCGGCTTCTCGCTCGGCCAGGCTGACATCCTGCGCCGTGCGATGGGAAAGAAGAAGAAGTCCGAGCTCGACAAGCAGTACGAGGGCTTCTCGGGCGGCATGAAGGAGCGTGGCTTCGGCGATGCCGCGATCCAGGCGCTGTGGGACATCCTGCTGCCGTTCTCGGACTACGCCTTCAACAAGGCGCACTCCGCGGCGTACGGACTCGTCTCATACTGGACGGCCTACCTCAAGGCGCACTATCCCGCCGAGTACATGGCCGCGCTCCTCACGAGCGTCGGCGACTCGAAGGACAAGATGGCGGTGTACCTCAACGAGTGCCGCCGCATGGGCATCAAGGTGCTGCCGCCCGACGTCGGACAATCCATCCGCTATTTCGCGGCCGTCGGCGAAGACATCAGATTCGGCCTCGGTGCGGTGCGCAACGTCGGCGCGAACGTCGTCGACGGCATCGTCGCCGCACGGGCGGAGACCCCCTATTCGAGCTTCCACGACTTCCTCGCCAAAGTGCCGGTGCACGTGGCGAACAAGCGGACGGTCGAGTCGCTCATCAAGGCCGGCGCGTTCGACACGATGGGCTCGACGCGGCGCGCGCTCATGGAGATCCATGAGGACGCGACCGAGGCGGCCGTGCTCGACAAGCGCCGCGAGGCCAACGGCGAGGTCGGCTTCGACTTCGACTCACTGTGGGGGGACGACGAGCCCCAGCAGGCGGCCAAGGTGCCCGAGCGGCCGGAGTGGACCAAGAAGGACAAGCTCGCCTTCGAGCGCGAGATGCTCGGCCTCTACGTGTCGGACCACCCGCTGGCCGGCCTCGAGATCCCGCTCGCGAAGCACGCCTCGACGAGCATCCACGACCTGCTGGCCTCGGAGGACGTGGGCGACGGCGATCAGGTGACGATCGCCGGTCTTGTCACGAGCGTCCAGCATCGCGTGGCCAAGCAGAGCGGCAATCCCTACGGAATGATCACCGTCGAGGACTTCGACGGCGAGATCACGGTCATGTTCATGGGCAAGACCTACACCGAGTTCCAGCACATGCTGCAGGCCGACTCGATCCTCGTCGTGCGCGGCCGCGTGTCGCGCCGCGACGACGGCATGAACCTCCACGCGCAGTCCGCGTTCTCGCCGGATCTCGGCAGCATGGACGAATCGAGCACCCTGGTGCTGATGGTGCCCGAGCGGCGCGCCAGCGAGGCGCTCGTCGGCGAACTCCTGCAGACTCTGAAGCGCCACGCGGGCGACACCGAGGTGTCGCTCAAGCTCCACAGCGGCACGGTGGCGAAGGTGTTCGAGGTGCCGCACACCGTGCGGATCACCCCGGATCTGTACGGCGAGCTCAAGGGTCTTCTCGGGCCGCAGTGCCTGGGATGACAGCAGGGCGCGCGTGCGCCGGCGCAGGTCGCCGCGCGTCGCGCCGTCTCATCGGCGTCTCATGCGCCGTGGGTAATATCAGGTCGACGCGAGCCTCGGGAGCTCGCCGGAAGGAAACATCGTGACGGACGAGAAGCAGAACGCCAGCATCGACGAGGCGGTCGCGACCGAAGAGCCGCCGCAGTATGGCGTCGGGCCGTTCTCCATCCGCGAGGTCGCCCTCGCGGGCACCTGGATCGTCGCGTTCATCGTGTCGTTCTTCCCGATCTACGGTCCGTTCGAGTCCGCTCCCTCCGTCTGGACCAGCGGCATCGACTGGGTTCTCATGATCGGCGTGCCGACCATCGCGGTGTTCCTCGTCGTGCTGCGTCGTCTGTCACCGCAGGGCATCCGCCGCGTCGGCTCCCTCGGCATCGACCAGTTCGCGTCCGTCGCCTTCTCGGTCGCCACCGTGCTCTGGCTGACCCTGCTGTGGAGCTCGTTCGTCCGGCTGTCGGTGGGCCAGGTCTTCCTCGCCTCCTGGGTCGTGTGGGTCGAGTTCTTCCTCATGCTCGCCGGCGTCGTGCTCACCGTGGCCGCGCCGTTCATCGGCCCGTTCGCGCAGGACTTCCGCGGGCGCCCCGAGATTCCGGCGCACCGCAGCGCCCGCCCGGTGCGGCCGGTGTCGCCGCGCCCGGCGCCCGCGCGCCCGG